>SXSP01000304.1 GCA_005792225.1 Bdellovibrionales bacterium
TCGTGAGAACTTGGCGGAGCCGAACGGGATCTGTCACGATTTCTTTTGGTAGAGTTGGGTCTTGGCTCACGCGAATTTCGATGGAGCGCTCCTTGGCGAGAACCGAAAGGAGCGATACGACCTCATTCGCGACCTGCAGAGGATTGATGGGCGTATACTCCAGGCTCAGGTGGCCCGTCTCAATCTTCGAGAGATCGAGGATGTCATTAATCAAATGCCCGAGTTGCTCTCCGTTTCGGCGGAGGATTTCAAGATAGTTCGCCTTTTCAGTCTCGTTGATCGCAGGGTCTCTCAGGAGGTCCGCAAACCCGATCATGGCTCCGAGCGGAGTTCGAATTTCGTGGCTCATATTTGCCAAGAACGCAGACTTGAGATCGTTTGCTTTTTCCGCCGCCTCTTTCGCCGCCAGCAATTCCTGAGATGCCTTTTTTTGAATATCAACGTTTGTCCAAGTGCCGTAGTACTTGATGATCTCGCCCTTCTCGTTGAAGAAGGGCCGGCCTTGAGAACGAAACCAAACGTATCGACCGCGACGGTTGAGCAAGCGGAATTCCACATCGACGGGGATTCCGGCGTCGCGGCAACGCTGCCATTCTGTGAGTAGCCTCGGTTGATCGTCAGGATGGATGGGTTGTGTCCATCCCCACCCGAGGAATTTTGAAGTATCGGTGTCAACGATTTCGGTAAAACGAGTACTGAAGTAATCCGCGGAGCCATCAGGATTCGTACGCCAAATGCCTTGCGGGATTGTTTCGATGATCAGACGCGAGTTTTCCTCGGCCATCTTTTGATCGTGTATGTCAGTTGCGGTGCCGACCCATGTGGTGATTTCGCCGAGTTCATTTCGAAGTGGAACCGTACGCACGAGGTGCCAGCGCCAGCTCCCATCGGAGTTCCTCTTAAACCTGTGCTGATGTTCGGCCGCAACCCCCGCGTTGACGGATTCAGATAATCGCGTGACGGCGACCTCTCGGTCGTCGGGATGCATTAGACTCGTCCATCTCCAATCCTTCGTTTCTTCGAACGTCCGGCCTGTGTATTCGTACCACCATTGATTGAAGTAGTTGGCCGAGCCGTCGGGACGGGCGGTCCAAACGAAGTGAGGGATTGAATCCATGACGAGGCGGAAGCGCGCTTCGCCCTCGCTCGCCTTCTCTTCGATTTTCTTCCGCTCAGTGATATCCTGAACCGTGCCGAGCATGTGAGTCGGCTTGTCACCGGCGCCTAAAAAAACTCGGCCCGACTCGAGGACCCATCGAATTTCTCCATTGGAATGAACGGATCTGAATTCAGTGGTGAATTCATCGACCCGATCAATTGCGTCTCTCACACTTCTAGAAACCCGATCGCGGTCATCCGGATGTATGGCGTTGAGGAAAAGATCAATGCTCGCCCGCGGTCGATCTCGTTCGAAGCCGAAGATTCGGTAGGTTTCCTCGGACCAACTCGCCTCGCCGGTGAGAAAGTTCCAATGAAAAATGCCGAGGGCTCCGGCTTGAACGGCGAGTTCGAGTTTCTTCCGGCTGAGGACCTGGTCCGTGATGTCTTTCTGCGTGCCCCAGGCCCGAGAGAGAAGTCCATCTTCAGTGATCCCGACCATACTGTTCGAAAAGTGCTTCTCGTTTCCGAAACGATCTTGCTCGATGCTATCGACACCAGAGAGACGGTAACCACTCGCGATGAATGCCGCGAGGAAGGCCCGGTTTTGTGGATCATCGGGCACGAGAAGTTCGCGCAACCTCTTACCCACCATCTCGGATCCTTGGCTGAACCCGTACATCTGCGCCATGGCATCATTGCATTCCGCGAGATAGGCGCCATCGATCATTCTCTGGATTTGCTCATCCGCCGGAAGGTCGATCGGAATCGGTCGATCCAGCTCATACCGCCACATTCCGTCCGTACTCTGCTGGATGAAGGCTTGGTACTTCTCATAGTTCGCTTTGAGATCGCGATTCGCGATCGAAGTTTCTTCTTGTGCCTGTTTTCGCAAGTTGAAGAGCTCGAGAAAAACGCTCGCCTTGGCCTTGAGCATCTCCACGTCGAATGGCTTCGTAACGAAGTCCACCGCGCCTAAGCGGTAGGCTCGACTGACATCATCAAGAGACGCACTGATGGCGGTCAGAAAAATAATGGGTGTTGATTTTGAAAGAGGTAATGCTCGAATCTTGGCCGCCGTTTCGAACCCGTCCATCCCTGGCATCTGAACGTCCAAGAGAATGAGAGCGAATTCTCTGGAGGTCAGCGACGCAAGGGCCTCTTGGCCCGAAGAAGCGTGTTCAAAAGCGCATCTGAGCTCGCCCAAGGCAGCACGTACGCAAAGAAAGTTTTCTTCCCTGTCGTCGACGACGAGTATCCGTGGCCGCAAAAAACGAGTCCTTTTCGAAAAGGGTTCTACTTCATACCGGAGTCGCGCCGAAAAGGGCACGAAATTTAACTAAGTCAGGGGTAAATACGAGTCGTGGAGATTAATTTAATCATATTTATGCCTCAAGTTGAGACGTCTCTTCTCAAGACTTTCGATTGGAATGCCGAATGGTCTTACAATGAAGTTGGTGCGTGGGGTTAATGAAGTGAGGTTTTTATGAGATTTCGGATTCGGAAAAAGTATCTCTACATGATCCCGTTCGCATTCTTGCCGTTGGTCTACAACAACTGCGCGTCGCCTAAGTTTGAAGGTGTCGCGCAAGAGTCGGTATCTTCGGTGGGAGATCCGGTTGATCCCCCGCCAGTGGTGCCGACACCGGTACCCGAGGTTCCGTCGGTCACTTACTCCACCGATGTCATCTTTTCCAAGTTAACGAGCGTGCCGCTCGATGTGGTTTGGATTATCGACAACTCGGGTTCAATGGATGCCGAGGCGGCCCACGTCAGAACCAACTTCAAATCGTTCATCGATTCACTGGCGACGCTGACGGAGATCAAAGTCGCGTTGATTTCAAAATCCGGCACTTCTGGTACTGCGGTCTCGCTTCCGGTGACCGGCCCGAATTACTTAGCAATCAACCAGACCGTGGATAGCCGTAACCCGCTTCAACTTCTCATGCGCTCGATCTGCAATCCGGAAATTTCATCGGCTTGTCAGAACAACGGCGTAACGACGAGCACGAATTCCGTACTCGACGGCAAAATCGCGAGCTTCTTGCGTCCCGGATCGAAGAAGGTTTTCGTATTCGTGACGGACGATAACAGTAACGTTGCCGCCGCTTCCTACAACAACATCGCGGCCGCGGCGTTCCCTGACGCCAAGCCCACGATCTTCGGATTTATCGGATTGGGTGCGATGGCGAGCCCGTGTCAAGCAGCACAGGGTTCCGTTTACCAAACGCTCGCCAGCGAAACGGGCGGCTCGGTCTTTAATATTTGCGATCAAGTCTGGACGAGCACCTTCAATGAGCTGAAAGACAACGTTTCTAAGCTCATCACGCACTCTTTCCCGGTTCCCGAAAATCTTCGCAACGCCGAAGTCCTTTCGGTCCATATCAACAACCAGCCGATTGATTCCTCGAAATATTCGATCAGTGCGGCCGGCCAGTTCCAGCTCGACCGCGAGATCGCGGAATCGTTCGGGCAGGGAACAGTAAAAATCGTTTATCGTCCAAAATAACTCTACGGATTCAGGCAGTTCACATTTTCGGCCGCACGACGGCCGAACATGTTCGCCACGGGATCAAGATCGAAGCGTAGCTTGCCGGCCTTGCAGGTTTCCTGAAGAATTCGAGTCGCTGCTTCTGTGTTCACCTGAATCTGTTTTAACTGCTTTTCCGTAAGCGTAAACGCTTCTTTTAACCAGATCGAGATGGGTCCGTTCGTGCTGAGATCCTGGTTCAACTTCAAGAGTCGGCGGTAAGTTTCCGGATTGTAGTGTCGAATCTTCTCGAGCATCTGCGTACGCTTCGTGAAGTTCGTGTATTCGACCTTTCCACCAGCATCGTTGTCCCCAATCGTGGAGCGTTGGATGAGAATCGGGTTCAATCCCGCGATCTTCTCTGGGGGTTGAATCTGCGCCATTTTGTTGCGAGGGAGATCTTTTTTCTGCTTTTCTTCTTTCGACTTCAAGCGCCCGTCTTCGAAATAATACCAAGTCCAGATGTAATCGATGTTTCCGACGCGATCCTGTTGGCTGAAGATGTAGTCGAGAAGAGTGATTTCCGTGAGCTCCTTCATCCAAAACACCATCTGTTGATGTGACACCGGCGTGCTTCCCAAAGCCTCTTTCATCTTTGGATCGCGAACCGCGGAGGCCAAGCCCTCGGCAATGGCGCTTTCAAGTGGGCTCTCGCTTCTTAAAGCCAAGAAGCCGGGAGTCAGTTGGAACGACTTGTTCTGCCCATCGCCCCATCCGCCAGCGCGCGTCCCGTTCAATTCGGCGCCGTAGCGCTCCCCTTTGTCGCGGAGGAAAATACCGAAGATCTGACGACGATCAGGGGTAAAGAGCTCATCGATCGGGCGATAGGTGGATGGATTTTTTTCGGCTGCCCCCAAGACCTTCCAAGCTTGGATATTCATCGCTCCCTTGCCCTTGGCCTTAGACGTGACCCGGTCGTAGTGGGCGTCTTTATCGATCGTGCGGTAAACCGAAACCGGAACTTTGAGATCTGAATTGAAGTAACGGGAGAAATGGTAATAGAGGAGCGAAGAAGGCGAAAACGTGGCGCTCGTTCCGGAGGCATTCATTGTCGACTTGAATTTCGCGAGCTTCTCGTGACCGTCTTTCTTGTTGCATCTCGATGCTTCGTATTGCTCGGGAGTGAGCCCCGTGCCCTCGGTTGAGACGACAATCGTTCCGGGGCTCGTGCTCCAAAATTTCGGGCATTGCGCGACACCGGGTGAGTAGAGATGAATCGAGCAAAAGAAGTTTTCTTGCTCTAAATCCTTTTCGGAGTAGATGGCACCCGGCATCTGGGCCAAAGCGACGCAAGTTTCCTGAATTCCGTTGGGGGATAGGTGAGTCTGAGTCCGCGCCCCTTGAGCTTCTGCGAGCGACAGAACGGCGACGAGCAAAATCGAAAGTGACATAAAAACCCCGCTTCTCGAAAGTTTCTCGATAGACCGACGTCGTCTATCAGAGGATTTCCAGAGCGGGGAGTTGATTTACCTAAATCAGAACGGATTGAATTCCGTTCAGAGGCAAACTTGATCTTTTAGTTCTCGACTGATTTTGAGCTCAGGGAGCGGCTTGAACGCCCGTAGTTTCGCACGAATTTTCTCATATGCGCGCTCGCGGTTCATTCCGTCAGTATTGCGGTCCCAGTAGGAGACGGCCTGTTCACCTGAGTAATCGCAGAATTGGCGCAGAATCAGCGCGGAAATGTAACCCGAAGCGTGCCAGCCGTTCCAACAGTGCAAGTAAACGGGGCTATTGTGGCCAGGGTTCGTGAGTCGAGCGTAAACAAGTTCGAGGATTTCTTTTGCCGCCGTCGATTCGCCGAGGACACTCTTTTGATCGTACTCCAGGGTGTTTGAGCCCGCGTAGCTCGACTGGCAGCTGACCGCTTTCGGCGAATTTCTGAAACGCGTGGGGTAGAGATAGATCGCGCGATCAAAACCTTCCTCGCAAAGGTTCTTAAGACCTTCATTTGGAAGAGGGTTCGAGTTATGGCGTTTTCCGTTTCTATTACACGCGTTGTTCGCGCCTCCGCGGTAAACAGCTCCGTTTAAGACCACACGAAAATTGCGCACGCCGTAGAGTCCCTCATAACCGTTTCCGTAGTTATCAACTCGCTTATCAAAGACGTTCCGCAGACCGTAACGCAGCTGATAGTGCTCGATGGAATCTTCTCTCGCTGACTTCGCTTGAGAGAAGAGGGGAAGGAGACTAAGCGCGAGGAACAGAAGTGTCATGCTTCGCATGGTGACCTCATCCGGGAGGGTTAAATTTGTCTGCTCATCTCTAGGGAACACGAAGCGTTTGCCGGTTTCAATGGCTCACGGGGCGAGGTCCAGCCTGAAATCGCAAACTTAACCGTCCCCTGACAGAGCCGCCGGCAGCGCCGCGATTGGGGCAGGGGTGACGAATTTCGGCTCCGGCCTGAAGGAAATACCCACTTTATTCACGTTGAGAACTGAAAGTGCCGGCACGGAAGTTGGTTATAGGGGCGGGTATGAAAAACAGGTTTTTTCTCCCGAGCGTTCTTTCCGTCTTTCTCTCACTGCCGGCTTGGGCTCAGCCCGTGTGTCAGGCGGCCTTTAGCGGAATCGCGAAGCCTGATCTCGCCACGATGTTAAAGAATCGATACGGCGTGAAGATGTCGGATGTTCAGTTCACGCCGAAATCAAAGATTCCCGTCATCGTGAAGATGGAAGACCACGAGTCTCTCCGCCCCCGTATTGATCTTCGTGGACCCATCGTCCGTGAGGCGAAGACCTATGATGCCGTCATCATTGGCGGTGGACCCGCGGGTCTTACGGCAGCTCTCTATTTGGGAGAGGCGGGTAAATCTGTCCTGGTGCTCGAGAGAAACCCCAAGCTTGGCGGCCTCGGTATGGGGAACGAACTGAGCGGCGTGCGGGCCGGCGGCGGTGCCGCTTACTCAACGGGTCCCGACGGTCCGCTGGAGATGGCAATCTTCAAGAAAATTGGCCTCGAAGATTTCGATACAAAGCTCAAGATCGAGGAGCCCATCGACAGCTATTTGTGGAACGGCAAACTCTACAAAGGAATTTGGGAGCACCATACGCTCGAGGAGCTTCCGGCTTCGTTCTCGCTCTTTAAATACGCCTTGTTGAAACTGAACGATATGGGAGCGAACGAAACTCAAGGCAAACTCGCCCAGTGGGCCGACAAGATGGACATGGCCACGCTTGTTCGAAAGATGCCCGAGCTAGTTAAAAGCTGGAGCGAAGTGGAAGCTCGAAACGAATATGACAAATTCGTGAAAGACTCCAAGGTGAATCGCCAAGACCCAATGAAAGATGTCATAGATCTGCTGGATCTCTACGGACGTTCGGCTCTCGGCGGTCCCGCGAAGAAGGTTTCCGCGCGTCAGTTTATCGACTTCTACGTCTCCGAGATTTACACGCGCTATACGGGAACTCTCGGAACGGGAACTGTCTCCGAACACCTGATCAACGCGCTCAAAAGATATCCGAACATCGAACTCCGGACTTCGGCGCCCGTGGGCCTGATCGAGAATATTTCCGGAGGCACACGGACCCTCTTCGTGGAGAACGGGGTCACGAAGGATGTGCGCGCGAAGAAGATGATCTTCGCGGCCCCCGTGGCCATCGCTCCCAAGGTCATCAGCGGCTTGAAAGAAGCGGATCCTGAAAAGGTGAAGGCGATTTCGTCTATCGAAATGACCGATTATGCAGTTCACGTCGCCCGCGTGAAAGGTCATCCGTTCCGAGCGACCTACGATACGTGGTCGCACTCCAACGGAGACCTTTCGAAGCCATCTGACTTCATCCTCGGTCGCTGGCAGGATCCAAAGATCAAGGCTTACGAAGGGATGAGAAATTTCGAGAAAGACCCCGGCGACGACTACGGTGTCATCTCGATTTACCAACCGCTCGGCTCTTCCAACAAAGCGAACTTCGACAATGGAGCGTACTTAAAGCTCGTCGAGGATGCGGTTGAAGATATGCACAAGAAAATGGGACCGCTGGCGGCTCAAGACAAACAAAAGATCGAAGTGGAGCTCGTCGAGTCCTACCGTTGGCCCGACTCCATTCACATTGTTCATCCGGGCTTCTTGAAGAAGATTCCGGCGCTGGAACGCCCCGTGGGCAATATTCATTTCGCGAACAACACGATCGGCTCCCCTGAATTGGAGACGGCGATGGCGCGAGCGGCGCAAACGGCTCTCGATTTGATAAACGAAGACCAGGGCGCAAAAGCCTCCGGTCAGTAAGTTTCAATCAAATGGGGGCATATCCACTCGGTGATAGCGCCCCTGCTTGAGCTTCACCAAATCCTCCGGGACGGCCGCGCGAATTTCGGCGACGAGAGCGTCGACCGTCGCCCGTTTCTTATAAAGCTTATTGTGAACGAGGCTCACTTCACGCGTGGGGACGGGCGCGTGAAACTCCTTGAGCTGGCGCTTCTTCGCCCCCTCTTGAATCTCTTGTGCTGCCAGGTACGGCAGAAGAGTGTATCCGGTGCTCTGATCCACCATCTTCTTCAAAGTCTCGAGAGTCCCGCTCTCAAAGCGGAGCTGACTCTTTGATCCCAGCGACGAGCGCCGACGATCGCTGCAGAGATTAATGACCTGATCCCGAAAGCAATGCCCCTCGGTGAGTAACCAAACATCTTTTGATGAGAGATCTTTCTCGCGCACGCGCTTCTCTTGCGCGAGCGGATGTTTCGGCGAAACGTAGAGAAAGAAGGGCTCGTAGAAAAGCGCATGCTCAACAATGCTTGCGTTGTGAAGGGGAGTCACCAGGAGCCCGACATCCAGCGCATCGTTTTTGAGGCGGTCTACGATCTGCTGGGTTTGCAGTTCCTCAACGGTCACCTGAGCCTTCGGGTACTTGTTGATAAACCTCTGGATAAAGAGCGGAACCACGTACGGGGATAGAGTCGGAATCACGCCGATACTGATGGCGCCTTGAACTTCATTGCGTTCATTCGAGGTGAGATCCCGGATTTTTTGCGCTTCACTCAAAACGATACGGGCCTGATTGAGAATCAGCTCGCCGACCGCCGTCGCGCGAATGGGCTGCTGGGAGCGATCAAAGATCACAACGCCCAACGACTCTTCTAGCTTTTGGATCTGCATGCTGAGAGTGGGTTGGGTCACAAAAGAAGCTTCGGCGGCGGCACCAAAATTTTTATGTTGGGCAACGGCGACAATGTAGCTCAGCTGGGTCAGGGTCATGTCAGGTTTCCTCGCTTCAATAGATAAGTCGCAGGGCGCAAAGCCGATTCAATCTGAAACAATAGATCTTATCTATCACATTTTAGAAATTATCAATTTGCTCTATCGACTGAGAGTCCGTAGTCTAAGCTCTGATTCAATCAAGTGTTTGAGGAGGAAACTACATGCTCGGTATTGGCGAAAAATTCCCAGAAGTAACTATGCAGGCCTGCGTGTCCCTTGAAAAAGGCAAAGAATTCAAAGAATTCACGACAGGTAAAGAGAAAAAGTGGGCCGTGTACTTCGCATGGCCGCTCGATTTCACGTTTGTTTGCCCGACCGAAATCGCTGAATTCGGCAAAGCATACGGACAATTCAAAGAGCGCGATGCCGAAGTTTACGGCTTCAGCAACGACAGCCAGTTCGTTCACTTGGCTTGGCGTCAGAACCACGCTGATCTGAAGAACCTTCCGTTCGCGATGCTCGCGGACACGAAGAAAGAACTCAGCGAACAACTCGGCATCTTGCATAAGCAAGACCGCGTTCCGCTGCGCGCGACGTTCATCGTTGATCCCGATGGCATCATCCGTTGGGTTTCGGTCAACGATCTCTCGGTCGGCCGTAACGTGAAAGAAGTTATCCGTACTCTCGATGCTTTGCAGACAGACGAACTCTGCCCCTGCAACTGGGAAAAAGGTCAGAAAACTCTGACTGCTTAATTTCCGTTCTGAACTGATGGCTCAAGGGTGTCCAGTTCCCTTGAGCCTTTTTTTACTCGTTTACTGAAGTGGAGGTCGCAATGGCGACTCAAATTCTCGAAAAAATCGACTCGCTCTTCGGAGA
>SXSP01000305.1 GCA_005792225.1 Bdellovibrionales bacterium
AGAGAGACTGAATTATCGGACTTCACTGAGGCCTCCTACATGCTTTTCGGCATGCTTCTCGGGCATGATTTCGCCCAATTTTACTAAATCTGCGAACAAACCTTTTTTCGAAAGTAAGGAGTGGAAATTCCCAGCCTCAACGACTCGGCCGCGGTCAAAGACGAGAATGTGATCGGCCGAGATCACTGTCGAGAGTCTGTGGGCGATGATGAACGTCGTTTTCTGTTGAGCGCGGAGATTGCTGATCGCGTGTTGGATCTTCTTTTCCGTTTGGTTATCGAGGGCGCTGGTGGCCTCGTCAAAAATCAAGATGGGGGCGTTCTTCAGAATCGCGCGCGCAATGGCGATACGCTGCCGCTCACCACCCGAGAGGGCTCCGCCTCTTTCGCCGATGATGAAGTCGTAGCCACCGGTCTTCTTCATGATGAAGTCATGGGCATCCGCCTGTTCCGCGGCTCTTTGAACTTCGGCATCAGTTGCATCTGGCCGCCCAACTCGAATGTTTTCAGAAATCGAACGGTTGAACAGACCTGAGTCTTGGAACACGGTTGCGATCGAGTGTCTCAAACTCGCCAAGGTGAACGTACGAATGTCTTCGCCGTCAATCGTGATCGAGCCCTCTTGCGGATCGAAGAGGCGCTGTAAGAGCGCAAGTGTCGTCGTCTTACCCGAACCAGACGGACCAACGAGCGCGACGGTTTGACCGGGCTCGACTTTGAAATCGAGATCAAACACTCCGACTTGGCTCCCCTTGTACCTGTAGGTGACGTGGTTAAAGGCAACTTCGCCTCTTGCATGATGGAGCGGACGTGCATACGGCATTTCAACCGCGGCACCATTCTGATCGAGGAGGTGAAAGAAGTTTTGAAGCGCTGGTGCGCGCGAGATGATTCTCGAGACAAAGCCCGAGATCTGCTCCAGCTTCGCGATCAAGAGACCCGAGAAGCCGACGAATGAGACAACCTCACCCACCGTCAGCTCACCACGTGTGACCAGCCAGGATCCCATCCCCAAAATGATGACCATCGTGAGGGCCGAAGAAATCCGCGTGATGATCGAGAGAATTCCCCACCAAGTCAGGATCGGGTACTGCGCACTTAAAAGCTGCGAGGTGATTCCCTGAAGCGCTTTGATTTCATCCATGAGACGTGTGTAGCTTTGCACCACCGTCACGTTTCCGATCACGTCCCCGATACGGGCGAACAGGTTCTGGTGATAGGTCTCCACCTGCTCCTGGAGAAAATGGGTCTTCTTCACGATCGCGAAATTCGCGACCAAGTAGATGAAAGAGAGGGCGAAGAGCAAAATGGCCATTCGCCAATCCATGGAGATCGCCATTGGCACCAGAAACGCGATACCGACGAGCGACGCGAGATGCTCTCTCATGAACGAAAGCCAAAGTTGGAAAAGCTGATCCGTGCCGGAAAGGATCGCGTGAACCACGCGGCCCGAACCCTGCTCGGAGTGATAGCTCACGGGAAGCGCAATGACTCGCTCGAAAACTTGGTCGAGTGTGTTCAAGCGCTGACGATGAGCCAAGCGATCACTCATGACGGCCAAGAAGACGCTCGAGATGATGTTGACGACGCTCAAGCCTCCCCAGAATACGAGAACTTTCATCACGTTTCCGGCATTCGAAAGTGAATCGATCGCGCGACCGAAGAGAACGGGTTCCGCAACCTGAATGAAGCCGACGCAAACCGACGTCAAGACGAGGGCCAACGTCAGCATCTTTTCTTCGGACCAAAGAATATTGAGCGTGCGAAGGTAGAGTCTTACGAGTTTCACAGCGGCATCTCCAGATTGAGAGCGAGATCGTTCTTCCACCAAGCGCCGTCATTGACGGCGTAGAAGTTTCCGTTGAGCCTGACGAGCCAACCCGATTTGTCTAAATAGCGGAGATTGAGCTCCGCGCCGGATTCACGTTCCCGTTCGAATCCGCGCGTTTGGCGAAATCCGTAGTTCAGCTTGGTTTCGAAGTTCCAGACCGAAAAGAAATCTTTAGAAGCCACGAGCCGAAGCCCGTAATTTTCAAAATGAGCGGGACTCCAATAAGCTGGGGTTTGGTATTTAAAACGCGTCAGTCCCCCACCCACTCCCGCGGCTAACTTAAAAGGTCCGCTGACGACTTCACGAAGTACGACGTTATCGATGACTTGCTGTTCGTTCTCGTCACCGAATTCGGAAATGCGGCCGTTTGTTCTGAGTTGCCATCTTTGGAATGTGAACGACTCGATCTCACCGAAATAGTTTCGAACAGAAACGACGCGCCCACTTTGCGCCTGGTCCACCCAGCTCAGATAGGCAAAGTCATCACTCGCCTCCAGCCTCAAGTCGGTCGCGCGAATTGGCGTATAGACGGTGCGGATTTTCCAGATCGGCATCGTTCGAGCGATGCCGTACGGTCTTCTTTGATAGTCATCGAGGGTGAGTTGGCCGGCGCCAGCCGTCGTCGATAAAATCAGGTCGCGCGCAATCTGAAGTTCAGAGGAGCCCAAGAACCGATATCCATCATAATGGAGCCAGTCCGCATCTCCGAAAATTTGCGTTCCTTCAAAAGAGTAACTCTTGAGCGCGCGCAGACGGAGCGGCTTTACGAAAGTGAGACGATTCTCACGATGAGTGATCGCATCGGCATTCGACATTGATGTTGAATCCGCCCTCAACACTGTTCGCGCAAGGGGTGCCGGCGGAGCTTCCGCTTCAATCTGAACTTTGAGCGCGTTCGGGGAAGTTTGTCCCGGAAGTTCGTTCGATTCTGCCACGGCAGAGTTTGTCGCAAGTACGAGGCAAGTCACCACCGTGAGTGCGAGAAAAGCCTGTGGACCTCGCATATTTAGCTGATTCGTCAGTGAGCTCTTCGCTTTCATTTCCCAACCTTCCCTTGTTGGCAGTGCCAATTTCGGACCACACAAAAGCTTGAACTCCAGTGCCTCCCAAATTCAATTTCTCAAAATGGTGCCTCCTTCGCGCCCTAACCCGAAACATCCTTCTAAACCTCAGAACATGAACCGCGATTCGTTGAGATTTCTTCACCATAGTGCGAGCACCTGGATTCCGATGAGTGAGTCAGTGGCCATCCCTGGTCATCAGAGGTGTGAGAAGCTTTGAATCTACCGAAGAGCCCAGTCACCGATTCAACGATCCCAGCGCAAGCGGGAGATATGAGAAGCGTGAGCTTTCAGGCGCTCTTTGAATCGATGACCGAAGGCGTGATCGTTCAACATAGCTCGGGGCAAATCACTTACTTCAACCGCGCTGCGCTCAGAATCTTAGGTGTCGAAGAGGCGGAGCTAGGATCAACCTCTGTTCTCCAGATCGCCTCGATGGCCTTTCGAACAGCGACATCGCACGTTGATCAGATCGTTGGGCATACATCGGCGCAGGGTCGCCCCGTGTGTCTCTCGGTGACCGCGGTTCCTACACTTGATGAGAACTCGCATTCCGCTTGGCACGTGCTCCTCACGTTTCGCGACATCACGGAAGCGTACAGAAACGAGCGCTTTCTCAACGTCACGCTGAATGCTCTTCCCTCGCTCATTGCCTACCTCGACCTCGACTTGAACGTTCAGTACATGAATTCTGCGTTCGAGGACTGGTTTCAGATCAAACCAGAAAGCTGGAAAGGAAAATCTAGTCGCGAGGCGACGGGAGCAAAGAGCTTCGAGGCCATCCTCCCGCAATTAGAGAAAGCTCGCGCGGGTGAAGGGAGCGTCGTTGAGCGCACGGTTCGAACGGAGCAAAACGAAGAACGGTTCTTGCGGATCCATGCAACTCCGGACTTTTGCAGTGAAGGACACGTTCGCGGAATCTATTTGATCGCTCACGATCGCACTCATCAGACTCATCTCGATCGCGAGATGAGAAGAAAAGAGCTTGAGCTTGCGCGGATCTTGAACTCGGTTCCGGCGCTCATCGGCTACTTCGACCAAAACCAGGTGAATTTGAACTCGAACCTCGCCTATGCCTCATTCTTTAAAATGGATTCCGATGCTCTCAAAGGTCGCACGTTGAGGGAGCTGCAGGGACCTGAACTCTACGAGAAAAACCGCCCGTTTGTGGAGGGCGTCTTGCAAGGTGAGCCCCAAAATTTTGAGCGGACCTTGCCGATGGCCGACGGTAAAACAAAGCACGTACTCGCGAACTACATTCCAGACTTCGTGGACGGCCGAGTGACTGGTTTCTTCATCGTGGTCACTGACATCTCCCTCATGAAAAATCTTGAACTTGATCGTAGGGAGATGGAGGCGAAGGTCATCTCCTCCTCGAAGATGGCTCTTCTGGGAGAAATGGCGACCGGGGTCGCGCATGAAGTGAACAATCCGCTCGCGATTATCGGAGGTACGGCTTCGTTTCTCAAAGAGGCTTTGAAATCAAAACGTCTGGATGACGAAAAGCTCGCGACAAAACTCGACTCCATCGAGAGAAACGTTTCACGAATCGCGAAAGTCATTCGCGGATTGCGGGTCTTCGCCAAAGATGCGGAGCTTGATCCGAAGGAAAATGTCTCCGCCAACCAGGTCGTGCAAGAGACCTTGGGTCTCTGTCAGAAAAAAATGGTGCATAAGGGCATTGAGCTGCAGCTCAATCTTGAGCCGGACTTGAGAGCAAATTGTAACTCAACACAAATCTCGCACGTTCTCTTGAATCTGCTCAATAACTCAATGGATGCTGTCAGTGAGCTCGACACGAAGTGGATTCGCATCGAAGCCATGAGCGAAAAACAGAGCATCATATTTAAAGTCATCGATAGCGGAACCGGGATACCCGCCGCCAACGTCGAGAAAATCATGCTTCCCTTCTTTACGACGAAACCCACAGGTCAGGGCATGGGACTCGGCCTCAGCATTTCAAAGGGTATCGCAGAGTCGAATGGTGGAAGTTTGGCTCTTGATCGCGCGTCGCAGAACACCTGCTTTGTTCTCAGTTTACCTGCGGCGGAGTCAAAGCTAGCATCCGTGTGAACCCCGTCGTGAGGAGCATCACATGGAAACAAATGAACTTTACCGCGGTCGCTTAATTGATCATCTCCATCTCGTCGTGAAAGATCTCACAGCCAGTCAAAAATTTTATGCCGCCGTCTTAGGTGCGATCGGTGTCCCCATGGGTGGCGAGGGACCCGGCTTCTTCTGGGCCGATGAGTTGTTCGTCTCGAGCGCCGACAGCCCGGCGGCTCAAGGAAAATTAACCGGTCGAGTGAATTTTGCCTTTCAAGCAAAGGAC
>SXSP01000306.1 GCA_005792225.1 Bdellovibrionales bacterium
GATTCGCGCGGCTCCTGTCGCCTTTAAAATCGCGTCGCCAACCCTGGCCATATCGCGAAGATAAATCAACCGCCGAGGCTCATCGAGATCGTTCAAGGTCTTCACGATCGGGTCCGACATGATGAGGCAGTAGCCCTCGACCGGTTGATCATCGAACACGATCACCCAACCCGCCTCAAGTCGACAAACAACACTGGGGTTTTCGCCTCTTCGGGCGGCTTCGATTCTTTCGCGGATAGTGCTTGGCTTGGACGTAGGCATGGCGTTCCTCTCGATCCCGAGAGGCTAATCCAATCAACCGACTTTAGGAAGAGTGGAGTCGTCACAAACCGTGAGCGTGACGCTAAAGGAACCAACGGAACACTGGAAGGGCATGGTGAGAGACTTTCCCGGTCGGCTGATGTAGACCGCGTGGCCTTCGCCGTACACCACGTTCGGAAGAGCCATTTGGAACGAATAGCCGTTTCGATTCAAGTTCGCCTTAAAGATTCCAAAAACGATATTCGTCAGTTCGCCAACGCCGGATTTTACGTTCTTATCGACGCTCGTGAACGGGCGATTATAGATCTTGGTTAACATCGCGAAGATGGTCTCGCTGGGAAAGCTGAGAATCAAAGTTCCTTCGACCTGATCCTTCGATGCATCTTGAACTAAGTTGATGATGCCCGAGACGTCGCCTTGAATGACTTGCGAGTCATTCACTTGGTGCGCACCCGGTTTCGGTTTGATGGCGAACATATTCGAAAACGTCGCCTCGATGCCGTTATGGATCTCGCGCACGAGTTCATCGTTGAAAACGATGGGTCTCATGCGGCACTCCCATTGATCTTGCTCAGGATCTTATTCACTTTTTTCTCGAGGATTTCGGGAGCGATCGGCTTAACGATGTAATCAGTAGCTCCCGAGCGAAGCGCTTGCACGACTTGCTTTTGCTCCGCTTCGGCGGTCACCATGACGATCGGAAGTTTGGCGTAATGAGGATTTCTCCTCACCGCTTCCAAAACCTCGATGCCCGTCATCTGCGGCATGTTCCAGTCGCAAAAGACGAGCGCGTAAGGCTTCGCGTCCATTTCCGCCGCCTGGATTTTCTGGAGAGCGACCTTGCCGTCTTCGGCTTCATCCACATCGGTGTGGCCGAGATTGGCGAGCGCGTTTCGCAGCATGATTCTGACGATCTCGAAATCATCGACGATCAGAATCCTTGCTGGTTTAGATGCATCACCCATGATTTTCTCCTATGGAGTCCTATTACTCTTTCGGGAAAATCACCTAAAAGCTTAAGAACATTTAAAGATCAGGCCCGTCTCAGATTGAGATCAAGCACGCCGAGTCATTTACGCTTTCCCGCCGGCATCACCCGAATATCGGGGCTTCTCGACGAAGGACCGGACTTCATAAACGTCTCAACGTTCCGTAAGAGATCGAGTGACTTCGTTGAAGCATAAAGATCCGCGTCTTCGAGACTCTCGCCAGCGATGACCGGATTCGCCGATGTGATACGGGTAAACTCATTTTCTAGAGTCAATGCCTCGCCCTTCAGCTCGTATTCCGAAACCATCGCGACGGGCGCCTTTGAATCAGATTTTTTCACGGGAATCGAAACGCTCGCCGGAGCATCGCTCGGAACCATCAAGCAAATCTCCTCGCCCGGGACATCCGCGAAGCACTCCCAAGTATGGGCCGAAGAATAAGAGCCGGGTGCGAGCAGAATCAAACCGAGAACAACCAGGATCGATCGCATGAACATTCCTTCCGCCAATAGAGTCGCACTCGTTATACCCCAATGGGCGCACCGAGTCATCCTTACATGGGGACCCGCCTCCCCCGCCGGAAAGAACTGCAAACTTGTCTAGAACATATGCGGCCTTGAGTTCCCCTCGCCGGCTTGTTAACCCACGGGTTCTGTATGCCAAATTCGTTTGAACCCATCGGTTTCATTGAAACTTGCTTTAAAGAGCGTTTCGGCACCCCGAGGCAACCCGGACTCGTCCCGTCGTCTTGGGGAATTCTGCGGCTGCGTCCCGAACTCAACCTGAGCGACGCCCTCCAAGGACTCGAAGGATTTTCGCATATTTGGCTCATCTTCGTCTTTCACCAGAACACCAATAAGGGCCTGAAAACCAAGGTTCACCCGCCGCGCATGGAGGGCGAAAAGATTGGTCTCTTCGCCACCCGGACCCCCCATCGCCCCAATCCGATTGGACTGTCGGTGGTGAAACTCGAACGCATCGAAGGAAACACCCTCCACCTCTCCGGAGTCGACCTCGTCGACGGGAGTCCGATCCTCGATATCAAACCGTACTTACCCTCGGCCGATAGTCTGCCGCACGCGCAAGTCGGCTGGACCTCCTCGCGGCCGGAACGCACCGTCGAGGTCTTGATGACCGAAGAGGCCACGGCCGACCTTCGCGGACTTCTTCCCGCCGGAATCGATGCGACCCGCTTTAAAGAAGCCGTTCGCGAGATCCTCGAACTCGATCCACGGCCCACTTTCTACAAAGGCACGCTTGAGAAACCGAATCCCTACACGGACGTTTATGGCTTCCGTTTAGATGATTTCAATGTGGTTTACCGGATGGAGGGCGTCCGAGCCACCGTCCTCCACATCCAGAAATGGACAGATGATCCATCGGCTCCGCCGCGTCCTTGACGACTTTCCGGCCCTATGCTTGAAGTTTAAGCAAATCTCACGAATAAGGAGCGTCCCGATGAAGAGACAGGTTCCAGAACTCAGCTTGAATTCCTACATCGAGGGGTCAGCAACCGATCGGGCCCGCTTCATCGACAACTTCTTTACCGGCCTCAAAGATTACGGCTTCATCGTTTTAAAAGATCATCCGATCCCCGACTCTCTCTTGAACAAGGCCTACTCTCTCGTGGAAGAGTTCTTCACTCTCCCCGCGGAGACGAAGATGCAATACGCACTTAAAGATAAAGGCTTTCAGCGCGGCTACACTCCCTTCGGGAAAGAGCACGCCAAAGACAGCCCCGTCATGGATCTCAAAGAATTTTGGCATGTCGGCCGCGATCTGACTCCCGGTCATCGTTACGAGAGTTTCTATCCCGCCAATATCTGGCCGAAGGAAGTTCCTGAATTCCAGGAGACGCTCGCGAAGATCTACCGTTCACTCGATGAAACCGGAAAGATCATGCTCGAAGCTTTGACCGTTCCGCTCGATCTTCCCCGCACCTACTTCGCCGACATGGTCAGCGACGGCAATTCGATCCTCCGTCTTCTTCACTACCCGCCAAGTCCCGAAGGTGTCGATCCCCGCTGCATTCGCGCGGCACCCCACGAGGATATCAACCTCATCACCATCCTCGTCAGCGCCACGACCTCTGGTCTTCAACTCAAAGATCGCGATGGCACTTGGCTTCCGATCGAATCCGATCCCAACAGCCTCATCGTGGATGCCGGCGATATGCTCGCTCGCATCACCAACGACGTGATCCCATCAACCACTCACCAAGTGGTGAATCCCGAAGGCGAAAATCGCGCGCGCTACTCGATGCCGTTCTTTATGCATCCCAATCCCGATGCCATGCTCACTTGCCTTCCCGCATGCCGCGGAACTGTCGGCGAAAAATACCCGCCGATCACCGCGCAAGATTTCTTGTATCAGCGCTTACGGGAAATTGGGTTGCTCAAGTAGGGAGCCGTTTCGTTCAAAACGGAAATTCCCGCCAGATCCCTCAAGACAGTCTACGCAGTGAATCCTGCAAACGTTCGTTACGCGCGCGAAGGGTTTCGAGCGCGCTGCGGTCGGCTTGAACGAGTTCTTCAGGGGCGTTTTTCATGAAGCTCTCGTTCGAGAGTTTTTTCGAAAGAATGCCGATGTCTTTTAGCGTTTTCTCGATCAGGCGTTCGATTCGTGAAATTTCCGCGGCGATGTCGACCAGTCCTTCAAGGGGAACGATGACGTCGATGCTCGCCTCTGGCAAGCGGACGGGAGTGACCGCGCATTTCGCGGTGGATCCGGCTTCACCGATTTCGCAGGAATCGACTCGAGCGAGACGCATGATTTGGGCTTTGTTTTCCTGAAGGATCTTTTGCACGCGATCGTCGCTCGGCGCGAGACGGGCCGTGATCGCGACACCCAGTTTGATCTGGTTTTCTCCTCGGATGTTGCGGATGGCGAGGATCACTTCCTTGACGATGTTCATCTCGAAAGCGGCATCTTTCGAGCCGGCCGAGAGCCATTCGCGGTCGTTGCGCGCATTGGGGTAGGATTCGACGATCAATGCTTCGCCGCGAATCGGGAGTTTTGAGTAGAGTTCTTCGGTGATGAACGGCGTAAAGGGATGAAGAAGTCGCATGATGCGATTGAGAGTTTGCGCGAGAACGAGTTGGGTCGCCGCGCGCTCTTTAGCTGAGCCGCTCTCTTTTGAGTAGACGACGGGTTTGATGAACTCAAGATACCAGTCGCAGAATTCGTTCCAGACAAACTGGTAAATCACGTTCGCGGCGTCGGAGAATCGATCGTTCGCGAGCAGATCATCGACTTGTCTCTCAACTTCGCCTGTTTGGTGGATGATCCATTGGTCGGCGACCGAGAGATCGGCGCGGTTCGGTGTTGCGCGGGTTCCCTCTTCGGGAATGCGGAAGTCTTGAAGGACGCCGAGTGAGAAACGGGTCGCGTTCCAAATCTTGTTCATGAAGTTTCGATAGCCCTCGAGACGCGACTCGGAAAATTTGAGATCGCGGCCGGATGCGATTTGCGCCATGAGCGTAAAGCGCAAGGCATCGGCGCCGTATTTTTCTA
>SXSP01000307.1 GCA_005792225.1 Bdellovibrionales bacterium
GCGTTCAGCTTACTCGACGATCGCTTCCTCAGCTTCCATGTCCGTTAAGCCCGAGAGACGACACGTCACGGAAGTATTCACGCTTCCTTGAGGCCCGGAGGCACTCAACGTTCCGTAATAAAGCCCGGAGCCGGCGTCGTAGGTCGCATTGACGGATCCGCCGCCACCGGCCGAGCGCGCGGTGAACTGAAGCGAGCGTCGCGGTTGGATGGAACTCGCCGTCGGAGTCAACGAATCTTGTTTAACCGTTCGCGTACCTTGAGTCACCGTCACGTTCACCCGACCCACCACGCGCGATCCGGATGAGCGAGCCCGCAGGTTGAAGGTATAGCCGAGCGCGGAACCCGAACATGCGATCTGCGCGGCTTCGGCCGCCCCGCCCACGAGTAGCGCCGAAAACAGAACACCTGCCGCTTTGATTGAAAATCTCACTAAGAACCCCCTTGTTGCCCATGAGCAAAGTCCCGCTCGCCATGAACGTCAAAGGAGGAGAGTTGAGTTCGGCTCAGCCCAATGGGAGCGAAATGACCCGATCGCGTTCAGTCGAAACTGATCTTGCGGACGAAATGATTGTCGTAGCCGCCGGGATTCTTCTGCAGATACTTCTGATGATATTCTTCGGCGGGATAAAAACGCTTGGCGGGAGTGATTTCCGTCACGATCGGAGCCTTCCAAGCTTTGGACCGCGAGACTTTGTCTTTGAATTTTTCCGCCATTCGGCGCTGCTCTTCGTTATGAAAGAAGATCGCGGAGCGGTAGTGAGTTCCCTCGTCATTTCCCTGGCGATTGAGCGTGGTGGGATCATGAAATTTAAAGAATTGATCGAGAAGTTTCTCGAACGTGACCTTCGCGGGATCATACTTAATTTCAATTGATTCCGCGTGCCCCGTATCGCCGTCAGTCACCCGATCGTAAGTCGGATTCGCGAGTTTCCCTCCCGTGAACCCCACTCGCGTTTCGATGACTCCAGGCATTTTGCGATAAAATTCTTCAACGCCCCAGAAACATCCCGCAGCGAGCGTCGCCGTCTCAAGTTTTTGATTCGCCATTTGGGACTTCTTCTGAGTTGTCTCTGGCGCCGCAGCGGCAGCGCACGCCATGAGAATGATCAGCCACTTCATCGTTCACCTCGCGAAGCTTCATCATACGCGCATCGTGACGAGTACGTCCAGATTCTCCCCGACTCCGAGGTGGAGGATCGCCTCCCCTTCGTGACTCAGAGACGCAAAGTGCGCCTGATCGTCTCGTTTCGAACACGGCACCGCTCTTGCTCTTTTGTCGAACTAGCTATTCAACTCGCTCCGCTCGGCAAGCGAAGGAGGCAAATGGACATCCTAGATTATCTCGAAGCAGACCAAGACGCGCTGAGATCCCTCATCGTTGAATTTAGAATCGCGGACGAAGAGTCGGCCCACGAAGCGGAGGCATTCACGGCGCTCGTCTCCGCGGCCAAGGTTCAATCTGAAGCGCAAGAGGCGGTCTTGATTCCTCTCGCCCTCGGTTCCGAGACCCTGAGAACCGCGATTCAGCCCACACTCGAGCGCATTGCTGGAGCCCGTGAAGTCGAAAAGATGATCGAGTGCTGTACGAACCGCGCAACGTGGAGATCGAGCGTTAATATTTATTGCGAGATGCTCGAGAACGGAATGGAAGAGGAAACAAAACGTCTCCTTCCCGCTCTCTTCGATCACGTGAGTGTCGCCGAACGCCGAAAACTCGGAACGAACTACAAGAAGCTCCGCGGATTCCGCGCCTATCGTTCAAACGAGAAGCCAACGGACTGGCAGAGCCTTTGGGCCTTCGTCATCAGCCAAGCAGG
Organism: Bdellovibrionales bacterium; assembly: GCA_005792225.1. GTDB lineage: Bacteria > Bdellovibrionota > Bdellovibrionia > Bdellovibrionales > JAMPXM01 > SXSP01. The sequence continues at coordinate 1,820 of SXSP01000307.1, forward strand.
TTGATTCAATTCAGGTCTGGGAATTGCTCTTGCGCTCAGTACTCAATTTGGGTGCATCAGAAACGCGAGGGCAATTCCATGATGATGAAAATTTCAGGCCTGTTTACAGTTTTGACGGCATTTTTCCTGAGCTTCTTTTTCAGCTCTCCTTCGTTTGCGGCGCCTACGATGGTTGAATACCCGGCGGGCGCGATGTCTCCAGGCTCCATCGTCATTCACGCGCGAACTCGACAGCTCTTTTTGATCGTCGATGAACAAACCGCGATTCGGTACCCGATCGCGGTTCCGGCAAAAGGTAAGAGCTGGTCGGGCATGGCACGTGTTGACGGGAAGTATGAAAAACCCGCATGGTCGCCTCCCCGTGAGGTGAAGCGCGCCAATCCGCATCTTCCCGACTATATTGCAGGGGGCGCACCCAATAACCCGATGGGAGCCGCGGCACTCACGCTCGATCGCCACGAGATCGCAATCCACGGAACCACCCAGGCCATGCGGGATTCTATTGGAACCGCCGCCTCTTTTGGCTGTATTCGCATGTACAATGAGGACATCCTCGATCTCTACTCGCGCGTGGAAGTTGGCGCTCTCGTCATCATGAAGCGCTAGTACAAACTCAAATCACCGGTGATTGCGTCGATCTTCTCGGCTTCGTGCGGACCCAGCGCACATGCCGTGAAAGTCGGCTGTCCACCAAACTCGGTGCGACCGCTATCACGAATGACATGACTGGTAAGTCCCGCCGCGCGGGCCCTCTCATGGTAGGCGAGGAGCTCAACTTCCGACCCGACTTGCAAACAAACTTTCGCCTGTCCTTGCTCCATCCATTCGGTTTCATCCTCGGTCCAAGCCTCTCCCGTGCGAATTTTCTCAAGAAGAAACGCCATCGAGGCGTGAGAACCTTGCGCGATTTCTTTTCCCCGCCGCATCTTGAGGTCGCGACGAATGAGGATCACTTGCTTTAATCTTTTCATCAGAGTCCTATGAACCAATCGTAGCCGTCTTCTTCCCAATAATCGGCGGGCCGCTGATCGGTGAAGGTGATTTTGCCGATGCGCTTAAGGCTCTTCACTCCGTACTTGTTCGGAACGTAGAGCCGAAGAGGCGCGCCATTCTGCTGACTGAGAGGTGCACCGTTTTGTTCAAAGGCCAAGAGAGTCTGCGAATTCAGAAGACTCTTCATGTCGATCGACACGTAGTATTCGCCGTCGGGCGTTTCCAGCCCAACATATCGATAGAGATCGTCTGGGCGCTTATTCCAATCCGGCTCGTCGCCCGACTTCGTCCCCAGGCGATGGGCGCGCATGAAATCGGTAAATCGTACGCCGCCGAAAGACATGACCTCGCTCCATCCTTCGATGCATTTAAATTCGACTGTCACCTCGGTCCGAGGCAAAGAGTGAATTTGATCGAGAGTGAGAGTGAGTCCACTCTTGGTTTGAACAGTGCTCTGGCTCACGACCTGAAGACTCCACTTGGAGATATCAATCGGCTCCGAGAGCCCGACGAGTCCATTCACCCTCGGTTTGTTGCGCGCCGGTGCGGGGAACTTGGCCCGATCGATTCTTTCAGGACCGACGAGCCTCTCGCCAACCGCGGCGTTAAAATCAAGAACGTGCCTGAGCGGTTTCGAGAGTCCATTGATCGTTTCTGTATTTCTTATGAAAACGAACCCGGCGATCGCGAACGCGAAGAGCAAAACAAAAACGGCGAACGCAAGAACGGATCTTTTCCGCAGATCTTCTGCCGAAACCGTCTTAGTTTTCTCGTTTGTTGTCATCAACGACCTCGTATCCTGCGACCATCGCTCGGAAGTTGTTCCAGCCCGCTCGGGTCACTTGAATGACGTGCACGACTAAAAAGACGATGAAGAGGATGGCACAAACGTAATGCGCGAACCTAGCGAACTCGTAACCTCCCGCGAGCTCTTTCAACCACGAGAGTTGAACCGGCTTATAAATTGCGAAACCCGTCGCCAGGGAGATCGCCCCGATCATCAAAATTCCCGAATACGCAACCCGCTGCGCCCGATTGAACTTTCCGTGGACGCGGCGGCTGGGAACAAGATCTCTCCACTCGCCCGAAACGGCAAGCCAGGACACGTAGATCAGCCCATTGAGGGTGAAGATCCACATAAATACGAAGTGATAAGCCAAGCCTTCGGCTAAGCGCTGATTTAATTTGAGGGTGGTATAGAACGACTCCGGAAGCTCGGGCCAGTAGGCGGGATTGGCCCAATAAATCATGGCGCCGCTCCAGAGCATGATGAGGAGAACGGGAAAGTGAATCCAATGGGACCAACGAACCAAGAGACGATGCTTTTCACGGATCTTGAACGTCGCCATGCTGAGGATCAAATCAAACGTCGTTCCGAAAAGCAATCGGCCCGACAGAGATGAACTCGCCGCCATTGTAAATAGATTCTGTTGAATCATGCTGAATTGACATCGCGTGTCCGAAAAGGCGCTAGTCCTGTTACTCTAGATTCGTCCGCAAAAACCTTTTTTATTTATCGGTAAGGCGCTCTGCATAAACAATCGGAGATGAGCCACCATGGCCATTCTGGTGACTTCACCACAGCCGCATAAGGAGCCATCTGACTTGCGAACCCACACCTCACATAGAGCATCCACTCCATTCGCCACAAAAGAAGCTTAATTTGTAAACACGAATTGGCTACAAATTCTCGTCGTCATCGGTATATACAAAATCGTCCGCGATTCATTAGATCGATCAACTTTGAAGGAGAAATTCAAATGCGCAATTTCATCATGACAGCTCTTAGCCTCTTGACCGTTCTCGGCACTTCGCAAGCTGCCTTGGCGGAAACTCCCAGCTTTCTCAGCTGCCAAGCCGTCAACGGTCTCGGCACTGCGGGGATCGGCCTCGGAACTCAGGGTGACGTTCTCATCCAAACGACTTCGGTCGTGGGAACACGCAACGACCAGTACACGATCGGAACCCTCACC
>SXSP01000308.1 GCA_005792225.1 Bdellovibrionales bacterium
ATCCGCGAACGGCGATGTTCACGGCGGGAAGCGGAATGAGCTCATCGGTGAGAGTCCACTTCACGGCGCCGCCGTATTGCTGAAAGTCGATGCCGCTGTGATTAATCTTGGGGATAAAGAGAGCTTCCGCGGTGATGCCCATCGGAACCGTGAGGCCGCCGAGGAGACCCGCGTGGGGAATATATTTCACTTCAGTGCCGGAAGACGCGCGCTGGGCGAGTTTGTCGATATCGGGGGTTTGTGTAGCTCCTGCAACAATTCCAATTTCGAAGCCGAAAATTGAACCCATGCTCGAGGGCGTCGTGACCGAATGCCAAGAGCTATTCGCCATGAACTCCCTGTTGACGTTATCAACCTCGGCCTGGCTTAACCCACTGAATTGAGGGGCTGCCTGGGCAATAGACGATGTCAGTAATATTGTTAGGGTCCAGAGAAGACGTCGTTTCATGTGGTACACTCCCGTTGAATTTTGATCTTGCCCTTGTTCTGCGAACCGAGGCTAGTCCAGGGTGTTGCGCATCTTGACTTAGTGCTCGTTTGCCGCGAATGTTCGCCACCGGCGAGTCTAATTTCCTCGCTGCTTTGGAGGTATAAATGAAAGGTCTTGTTCTTCTTTTGGCCCTCTCGGTTTTCCCGATGGCCGCGAATGCTTTGGGCCCCTTGGATTTCGAAGGAAACTTCGATCTCGTGCGCGGCAAAACAGGTCTCTGCGAAAGCACGATGAACATCTACCGTGCGGATGACGACGAGAATTTCCGCAATATGTTCGTCGGCAGCTACTTCTTCAGAAACGTTAACGGTGGAACATACACTTGGGACGATTACTGGAACACTCGCGTGATCAACACTTACACGCGCGGCAACACGATGGTCTCAACTCAAAAGATTTACGAGAAAGCTTATCCCCGCCGCTGGACGCGCACGTATAGCGTGACACTCTCGAAGAACGGTTCGCTCAAATTCGTTTCGCGCGATTCGCTCTTCCCGAACATTCCCACGGTTTGCTTTTACAAGCGCGTTCCGCGCCCTGATCCGAACGCATATTGATTTTTTCGTGAACGATGCCCGCTGACTTGAAGCGGGCATCGATGCCCCTTCTTATCGATTTTCCCCTCACAAAATACTCGGTTTCTCGAATATTTCTTTTCGCGAGCCATGAAACGCTTCCTTGGTTTAAGGAGGACTCATGCTCAGCACCCGTCGCAAGTTCATCTTCGGTTCTTCCGGTGGTCTCATGGCTTTGACGCTCATGAACCCGATCAAACTTCTCGCGGCATCTCCGAAATGGCCTGAACCTCCTGCGCCCGCTGATGCGTCTGCGGGAAAAGGAGAAAAACTTCCACCGCTGCATGCGGAATCGGAGCAAAACTCGGGTGGCAACTCCGTACCCCTGCCGCCGGAAAAACGCGTGGGATTTGCCATCGTGGGGTTGGGGCGCCTTTCGCTCGAGGAGCTTCTGCCGGCTTTAAGTCAGTGCAAGATGTGCAAGGTGACCGCGCTCGTCAGCGGTGATCCCGAGAAGGCGAAGCGTGTGGCGAAGCAGTACGGTGTTCCGGAATCGGGGCTTTACTCCTACAAAGATTTTGATCGCATCAAAGATAACAAGGATGTTCAGGTCATTTACATCGTGCTGCCAAACTCCATGCACAAGGAGTTCACCCTTCGATCGGCGAAGGCGGGTAAACATGTTTTATGTGAGAAGCCGATGGCGATGAACGCAAAGGAAGCCGAGGAGATGATCGCCGCCTGTAAGGCCGCGAACGTCAAACTGATGATCGCGTACCGTCAGCAGTACGAACCGAATAACCGCTGGATCCAGAAGCTCGTGCGCGAGAAGACCTTCGGGCCGGTAAAACTCTTTGAGGCCAACAATTCCCAGGTGCAGCAGGGGAAGTCGGGCGGCAAACAACAGTGGCGGCACGTCAAAGCTCTCGCCGGTGGCGGGGCTTTACCCGACATCGGAATCTATTGCCTGAATGGCGTGCGTTTTCTCACGGGTGAGGAACCTTACGAGGTCATGGCGCTTGAACATACGACGCCGAAGGATCCGCGCTTCAAGGAGGTTGAGGAGACGATCGCGTGGATGATGAGGTTTCCGAGTGGACTCGTCGCCCTGTGCGCTTCGAGTTACGGCGGGCATCAAACGAAGCGGTACCGATTTACGGCGGAGCAAGGGTGGTTCGGCATGGAACCCGCGTTTGCCTACCGAGGACTTCGAAATGAAGTTTCGTACGCGATGGGTGCCGCCCTTGAACATAAAGAGAACCCTTCTTTGCCTGAGCGAAACCAGTTCGCCCTCGAAATGGACCACATGGCCGACTGCGTTTTGAACAACAAGAAGCCTCACTCACCCGGTGAGGAGGGATGGCAAGATCATCGAATCATGGACGCGATTTACGAGTCCGCGCGGACGGGCAAGCCCGTGAAGCTCGAGCGCATCGATAAACTCGACGCATTTAGAAACAGCACGATCGGCTAAGGCCGCCAGTTCTGCATCTTGTAGAACTCGGGTTCATCGCCGGGCGACTGCCAATACGGATCACCGGCCCCTGGCCGCCACGAGGGGCCGATGGCGCGTCGGGCCCGTTCCATCTGTTTTTTCGTCGCTCCCGCCGCTTCGAGCGCTGCGACGCTGTCTTTGCCCCCGTATTCGGCGAGGGCATTGGCCGCGCGCTCTTTCTCATTCGGATCTTTTAGTTTTGGGATCAGCCATTTCTTGATTGGCGGATCGATCGACGTTCCCGCACTCTCAACCGACGTATCGAGCTTAAGTTTTGGCCAGCCGTCCATTCGCGCGAGTTTTCCCTCGGGCGTTCGCTCGCCGGCACGCAAAGGGGCGAGTTCGTACTCATGTCGCGGCCATGAACGAACGTAAATAGTTTCGAGAGTCCAGCGCCCCGGGGCCTCTTTCCTTCGGAGGTCTCCATAGGTACGCACGAGATCACCCGGCCAAAGATTCGCGCACGACTTCGCGGTCGCGACGTATTCGCCCTCTCCGAATAAGC
>SXSP01000036.1 GCA_005792225.1 Bdellovibrionales bacterium
GCTCGTCGTGGTTACGAAGGAACGTCGCCCACTGACAGTTCTCCGGAATCTCTGGCGTCTGCTTTAAGATGTCGAGGATCGAGTAACGATCCTCCATCTTCAGCGCCATGAAGAGCCTCGGCATCAACGGGAAGTGGAAATTCATGTGACACTCGTCACCTTTTCCGAAGTAAGTCACGGCGTCTTCGGGCCATTGGTTGGCCTCGGCGAGGAGCATCCGGCCCGGATATTTCGCATCGACGTGCGCACGAAGTTTTTTGAGGTACTCGTGGGTTTCCGGCAAGTTCTCGCAGCTCGTTCCCTCTCTCTCGAAGAGATAAGGAACAGCGTCGAGGCGCATACCATCGACTCCCATGTCCATCCAGAAATCGAGGAGGCCGAAGATCGTCTTCTGCACTTCGGGGTTATCGAAGTTCAAATCCGGTTGGTGAGAGTAGAAGCGGTGCCAGTAGTAGCTCTTCGCGATCGGATCCCAAGTCCAATTCGACGTCTCGAAATCTTTGAAGATGATCCGCGTCCCCTTGTACTTATTCGGATCATCACTCCAGACGTAGAAATCACGCCAGTATGAACCCTTCGGTGCGCGGCGGGATTTTTGGAACCACTCGTGCTGATCGGAAGTGTGATTGATCACGAGCTCGGTGATCACGCGAATTCCGCGGCGATGCGCTTCATTCAAGAAACGCTGAAAATCCTTGAGCGTCCCGTAAGAAGGATTGATGCGCGTGTAATCGGCGATGTCGTAACCATCATCTTTTAAGGGCGACGGATAAAACGGAAGAAGCCAGATCGCCGTGACACCTAACTCTGAGAGGTAATCGAGCTTTTCGATCAAGCCCGGGAAGTCGCCGATGCCGTCGCCGTTTGAGTCATAAAACGCGCGCACGTGAAGTTGGTAAATGATGGCGTCTTTGTACCAGAGAAGATCCGCCTGCTTGGGCTGCTTCTTTGGTTCGGAGCCGGTGGATGTTTCCGGAGCCTCGGTCGGAACATTTAGAGTCGTGCTCCGGAGCTCTTGAGTTTCGGGACTCGTGGGCAGGCCGGTCGATGTCTCGGCCGGCGTATCGATCGTGGTGTCGGTCGCCATTTTATACTCTCTTATGTGAAGTAATCGAAGTCTTGAGCTTTACGGGTTCTCTTGCGAACGCTGAAAATATGCGCCGGCAAGCTGTGCGGATTGAGCTCCACGTAGTTGCGCCAACCCGTCCAGAAATAACGGGCGTCGGTCAACAGATCGTGGACCTGGAATGTTTCGGATGGATCGATCTCCCAATCAAAGAGCGGAAGTTCGACCATACCCGACTGCACATGGTGCGGATCGAGATTGACGACGACCAGGATTCTCTCGATCTCCCCGTCAGGGAGCGTATGACTCTTCGAGAACGCCAAGATCATGTCGTTCGAAACCGGATGGAATTGGAGCGTGCGGTTCGCCTGCAAAGGAAGATTGGTCTTCCGAATTTCATTGATGCGCTCAATGAGGGGTGCAAGCGTCCCCTGTTTATTCAAATCCCAATGGCGAAGCTGGTATTTCTCTGAGTCGAGATACTCCTCGCTCCCCTCGTTCCGAGGTTTGTACTCCATGAGTTCAAACGCCGGCCCGTAAATGCCGTAACTACTTGAGAGCGTCGCCGCGAGAATCAACCGTTGCATGTAAATCGCACGATTGTTCGTTTGCAGCGGCTCCGGAAGAATATCGGGCGTGTTCGGCCAGAAATTCGCACCGAAGAAGTCGATGAGCTCAGTCTTCGTGAGCTCAGTTAAATATTGCTCGAGCTCCCACTTGGCGTTGCGCCAAGAGAAGTACGTGTAGGATTGACTGAAGCCCGCCTTCGCGAGGTAGGCCATGAGATGCGGACGCGTAAAAGCTTCCGAGAGGAAAATCACTTCCGGATGCTCCGAGCGGATCTCCCGGATACACCACTCCCAGAAATGCAGCGATTTGGTGTGCGGATTGTCGACGCGGAAAACCCGAACGCCACGATCCACCCAAAATTTTACGACGCTCAGGAGTTCCTTCCAAAGCGACGCCCATGCGGGCGTCTCGAAATCGAAGGGGTAAATATCTTGGTACTTCTTCGGCGGATTCTCCGCATACTGGATGGTGCCATCCGGGCGCTTCTTGAACCATTCCGGATGTTCCTTGACGTAGGGATGATCGGGCGAACACTGAAAGGCGATATCGAGCGCGATCTCGATCTCCAGCTGCCGCGCACGTGCGATCAGCCGCTCGAAATCCGCGATCGTTCCTAGACTCGGGTGAAATGCCTTGTGTCCACCTTCTTTACCGCCGATCGCCCATGGGCTTCCGACGTCGTTCGCCTCGGGCGTCAGGGAGTTGTTACGGCCCTTCCGAAACGCCACTCCAATCGGATGAATCGGCGGGAAATAGACGATATCAAATCCCATTTGTTTAACATAGTCGAGACGCGCCTGAGCATCACGGAATGTCCCGTGACGGCCAGGCTCGTTCGAGGCCGAGCGTGGAAAGAACTCGTACCAAGCGCTAAAGCGCGCAAGCTTGGGCTCAACTTGGATCGGCAACTCCCGCGAGTATCTGGTGATGCTGTCGGCATCGTAGATCGGATCAAGTGCCTTCTCGAGAGCCGGATCGTCGATGAGAACCGTAAGTTCGTTCACATCCGGATTCGCCTTCGCGCGAATCCACGCATTCATTTGTTTGATCTTCTCTTCGGCGAGTCGCTTTTCAGACACGCCCAGTTCATTCAGCACGCCCTCAAACAGCAGGACGCCGGTTCGCAAATCCACTTCGACGTTCTGACCGGCGCCGAGCTTTTTCTTGATATCCGAGCGCCACGTATCGAACCGATCGATCGCGGCTTCCACGGTGACGATGTAACGGCCGAGTTCCTTTGGTTGAAAGCTCGCGAGCCATTCGTCGTTTCCTTTGGACGTCATGGGGATCGCGCGGAATCGCGACTCGGTCTCATGCCGGTAAAGGAGTCGCCCTTTCAGGTGATCGTGACCGTCGATTAAGAGAATCGCGCTGATCTCCACTGGCGCATCGATGAAGCGTTTGGCGGGAAATCTTCCGCCGTCGATCTCGGGCTTCACCCGGTCAACGATGACCCTCGAAGGACGCGCGAACGATTCGAGCTCACGCATTCCTTTTTGGCCGGGCTTCACCTGGGCGGGCGTCAACGAGCCGAAGCTCGATTCACCCTCGGAACCCCGAGCGGAGATTTTGTGTTGCTGAATCTTGTTCTGGCTCTTCTGGCTGTCGGTCGATCTCTCGTCTACACGCATGCGGCCGAGAATAGAGCCACGTGGAACGAGACACAAACAAACAACTCACTGGTGAACAAACGAGAAGAGATCTTCTAGAGTTCTTGTAGAACTCTTCACTTCTAACGGAGAAGTTGGATCATGGAGATTTTGGTTGTTAATTTCTCGGGCAGCTTCATCCCAAGGAGAGACTTCGCATGGCGAAAACTTCCAACAACACGTCTTCGGTCAAAGGCTCGACGAAAGGCTCTGCAAACAAGAAGCCTCGTGCGACGGCCAAGGCGGCTTCAAAGACAACATCGGCCGCGAGCACGGCAAACGGCGCAGTCAATGCGACGTCAACTTCCTTCCAAGAAGTTTCGAGCGAAGACCGCAATCGTATGATCCAGTACGCCGCCTACCACCTCGCTGAGCAAGATGGATTTCAGCCGGGACGCGAGCAAGATTACTGGCTTCGCGCGGAAAAACAAATCGATGACCTCATCAAAGGTCAACAGGTCCTCAACCGCGCCCCGGATACCGGCGGCGACATCCACTGATTTTTCCCAAGCTTCTCCTCGTCTTTTTGCATCCAAATCAACAAAAATCCGGCCGCGAAGAGAGTCGATCTCGCTCTCTTCGCGATAATTGCGAAAGCCGGTGGATTCCCACTGAGAATCGAGCGATCTGTTAGAAGCGTCACCCGAGGTGATGTCCTCGCATTCAACGACAGACCGAAAGAACGGCGGAATCCAACATGGGAAGATTAGCAAAGCAAAATCACGACAGCAAAATCTGGCGCGGAGCCAATAGCCCGTTAGGAGCGAAAGTCCAAGCCAACGGAGTCAACTTTGCGCTCTACGCCGAGCATGCGGAGAAAGTAGAACTCTGTCTTTTCGACCAAGACGGAAAAGAAACCGTGCGTTTCGAACTCCCCGAGAAAACCAATCAGATCTGGCACGGATTCATCCCCGGTGTGAAAGTCGGTCAATTTTACGGCTACCGCGTCTA
>SXSP01000309.1 GCA_005792225.1 Bdellovibrionales bacterium
ACGCTCTCAGCCAAAGCGATCGAGAGCGGGATCACCCTCGAGATCTCGAAAGCGTCGGGTGCCGGCGGACATGTGGTGACAGACCCCCTTCGCCTCAAACAAATTCTCTTGAACCTCATCGGAAACGCCATCAAGTTCACTCACAACGGCAAAGTTTCAGTCTGGCTCGAAAAACGCGAGACCGTCGTCCGTGAGGGTCGAGCGGTCGAACTTAAATTCCGCATCCAAGACACCGGGATCGGCCTCAAACCCGAAGAGGCTCAACGACTTTTCGTGCCATTCGCTCAGGCCGACACATCCGTTCGTCGCAAGTATGGCGGCACGGGCCTGGGTCTCGTCATTTCCAAGCAGCTCGCGAAATCCTTGGGCGGGGATTTGATTCTCAAGAGCTCCACACCAGGAGTGGGATCAACCTTTGAAGTCACGATCCGCGCACCCGTGGCGACTCCCGAGCAATTAAAAGCGCTCGGCCTGGAGGCGAAAAACTCACCGAACGCACGGGCGAGCAAAACTGACGAGCCGAACGCTGCAGGAACCCTCGAGGGCAAGAGCATCCTCGTCGTCGACGACGTCAAAGACAATCGGACTCTCATCGAGCGCTACCTTCGTTCGACGGGAATTAAAATTGAGATGGCCTCAGGTGGTCAGGAAGCTCTGGATCTCGCGCAGTCCGCCCACTGGGACGCCATTCTCATGGACATTCAGATGCCGAACATGGATGGACTCGAGACCACTTCGCGCCTCCGGAAACTTGGGTACCAAAAGCCGATCATCGCGCTCACGGCCCATGCCATGCGCGAGGAGCTGGATCGTTGCATCAGAGCGGGCTGCGACAAAACGATGACGAAGCCGGTGGCGAAGAAGGATTTGATTGCGCAGCTCGAAAGCGCGCTGCTCAAGTAAACTGGTCCCTTTGATTGTTGTTGGAAGTCGGCTCATAATTCGGGGAATGAGCCGGACGCGCTTTCGTTTAAAACGAGAATGACTGGGTCTGACCGGCCGCGAGGCGGACGGCTTTCGTCAACAACACTCAAGTGGACCAGTTACGGTTCGTCCCGCCATTTGCGCATGCTGACCACCGCCTCACCTTGAAGCCGCTTGCAATCGCCGACGAGAGACGCGATCGATGGGTCAAAGGACTGTGCTTTTTCGATTTTCAAGCAGACTTCCGCGAGTCCATGCGCGCCCAAGTTTGCGCTCGATGACTTCAAGCTGTGCGCTTCTCGTCTGAGTCTCTCGATGTCCGCGTAGATCACGGCTTCTTCCATTTGGCGCACTTGCGTGGCCGAATTTTCCTCATAGACGCTGACGACGGCGCTAATCGCTTCTTTTCCGAGGGCACTGGCGAGTTCGTTCAGTGCTTCCCGGATTCCATCCTCGATTTCGCTCGCCATTCTGTCTCCGCGGGTTTGGTTCTATCTAGGCTGACGCGGACCGGCCCCGTGATCAACCGAAAAAAGGTCCAGCGGCGGATCTGAATGTAATCTTCGTCAAAATCGACTCAGGTATTTGCTCGGTCACCGGGCCGTGTGTTGTCGTCGAGGAACGATTGATTGAGGCTGTGAATATAAACAATAATTAATTAGTAATGCCGAATGGCGAATGGAGAAATCATCATGAAGAAATTTATCTTGGCATTGTCGCTGGTATTGTTTCTGGCAATCGTCTCTGGACCGGCGCTCGCGGTCGATCAAACCGAATCGTTACGTCATCCACGTTGGCCCGGCCGGGATCAGGTGACCTGCTACGCCGAAGACAGATGGGGGAATACGTACTACGCATCCGACTGGAACGAGCGTCTCGCATATGACGCCGTCATGCGCGGATGCGAGACTCGTTCGCGGTCTTACTGCGAGTTCACGGGTTGCCGCTGAATCTCCTCGGGCGGGGACGCGCGGTTCAGGTTTCGTTTGAACCACTGGGCCGCGTGCTCCGCCGCCGGGTCCGTCTCGCCATCGGTCGAGATGGGTGAGAGAACAAACTTCTTCTCGCAACGAAGAGTTTCGAGAGCGGTGCGCTGGCGATTGAGCATCTCTTCGTCGTCTCCCTCGTCACTCATAAGGAGCGTGGGGGCCCGTACGTAATCGAGGTAACTTGAGGCCAGATCCGTGCGCGCGGATCTCACCACAACCGCGCGCGCTTTGACGGGATATTCTGCCGCGTTTTGCAAGGCTGCCGCGCCCGCGACCCCGGCCCCGTAGTAGCCAAGACAGTTTTTGTTGAGTTGGGGATTTCTCGAGATCCATTCCGTTACGAGTCCGAGTCGATGGCCTAAGAGGGGAGCGTCGAGAAAGTTTCTCGCGTCTTGCGCCTCTTCGTCGTCGAGAAGGTCGATCAGCAAAACTCCGAGACCGTTGGCTAAAAACAAGCGGGCGGCGGCCTGGTTGCGCCATTCAAAGCGTCCCTCGCCTGTGCCGTGAGCGCAGATGACGAGACCTTCCGCGTTCTGTGGCATTGCGAGAACGCCTTGCATGAGGACGCGCCCAATCTCGATTTCAACATCCCGCTCGCCGGGAAGTCGCACGCTCGTCTCCGTCTGTCCCGCCAGGCTCTTCATGACCTGCTGGTCGGTGACCTGCCCGAAATTTCGGTAAAACCGGCCGACAGTTTCGACAATCTCCGGTCTCGATAGCACGATGGCCTCGGCGCCCTCCTGCTCGATGGCCTTCATCGAGCGTTCCGTCGCGATTGGCGTTGCGATGAATATTGAGCGCGCGTTCCGCGAGCGCAAAAACCGGATGGCCGCGATCACGGGAGCGTTGCCGGCCATTCCGTCGTCCACCACGATCACGGTCCTCCCGGTGGGATCAGTGGCCTCTCGATCTCCGAAGTAAATCTTTCGTGTTTGCTGTAGGCGTTCGATCGCATCGAGCGCCGCTTCTTCGACTTCGCGCTCGGTGAATCCGAGATGGTGAGAGCCGCGACTTAAGTAAACTTCTCCATCTTCGGTCACGATGCCGAGATCCACCTCAGGATGTCGCGCCGTCGCGAATCGGTGCACGAGGACCGGCTCGAGATCCGCGTTGAGCCGGTCGGCGATCCTGCGCCCCATGACGATTCCCGCTCGCGGAATGCCGAGAACGAGGAGTCTTGACTCATTGTCTCCGCCAACCACGCGGCCGCTCAAACGTTCAGCCAGTTGGTTGGCTAATTGGTCGGCGGCATCCTCGCGACTCGCGAAGAAGATCGGA
>SXSP01000310.1 GCA_005792225.1 Bdellovibrionales bacterium
GCTGACCACCCGACATCTCATTCGGTTTGTGCCCCGAGCGCGTGCCGAGACCGACTCTCTCGAGAAGAGGCTGCGCCTTTGACTGATCCATGTCATGGGTCGAGTACAAGAGCGGAAGCGCAACGTTCTCCCGGGCGGTTAAGCGCGGCAATAAGTTGAATTGCTGAAAGATAAAGCCAATTTCTTCGCGACGAAAAACCGCGAGGTCATCTTCTTCGAGCTGCGAGATTTCCCGGCCATTTAATTTGTAAGATCCCGACGAGGGAACGTCGAGGAGACCCAAAATATGCGTCAGAGTCGACTTCCCCGAACCCGACGGACCCATGATCGCGACGAAATCGCCATCCTCGATGGTGAGCGAAACACCGCGCAGGGCGTGCACGACGTTTTCTCCCATCTTGTAGGTTTTGGTGATGTCGCGAAGCTCGATCATTGTCAGTCACCCGCGTCGGAGGTCGCGCCGCTCGTCGAGTCGCCACCGGATCCGGCGCTGGAAGTCTTCCGCGGTCTGCCGCCACCCATCGGGCTAAACGGACTTCCACCGCGATTGGCGCGCTCTTTTCTTTTTACTTCGAGGGTGAGCACTACATCATTTTCGGCCAAACCCGAAACAACTTCGACGCGTTTTCCGTCGGTGAGTCCGAGCTTCACCTCTTTTTCGCGAACCGTGTCCTCGGGACCGCGCACTTGAACGACCGTGCGGCCACCGTCGAGCGTGCGGAACGCTTCCGCGGGAATCGTGAGAACGCCTGACTTGCGATCGATGTAGAATTTAAGATTCGCAGTCATCCCGCTCCGCATGAAATCGGGCTCTTTTTCCGGAAGCACGTCCACCACGTACGTCGTCACGTTGTTGACGACCTTTGAATCGAAAGCGATGTGAAGAACCTTGGCGGGAATCGGATTCTTTGAATACGCGTCGAGACGAATCTCAACCGGCATGCCGACTTTGATTTGCGCGATGTCGGTTTCATCCACCTGCCCCTCGACGACGAGTCGATTGGCTTCGACCAGAATTTGGTAGGTGTTCTCAAACGATTGACCGGGTTCGATATTGCGTTGAATGATCGTTCCGTCGAGTGGCGCAATCACGGGAGTCGGCTTGTAGAGCGTTTCCCAGTAGGCGACCGCATCCGAGCCCTCGGCGCGAGCGGCATCGAGAAGGGCCGCGCGCTCAACCGAACTGATCCAGGCTACGATCTGACCGGCTTTGACCCGGTCTCCCTCGCGCACGAGGACCTTTTCCATACGACCGTTGATCGGAGAGCGAATGTCGACTCGGTTTTCCGGTTGCACGGTGCCCGTCGACAGCACGAGTTCTTCGATGTCTTCGCGAGTGACAGTGTGCTCGATGTAAGTTGGCTTCAAATCCGCGCGTGCTCTCCAGAACGAGTAGCCACTCCAAAGGATCACGATCGCGACCAGCGCGATGATCGCGGCTCTCACAGCGGGTTTATTCAAATAGTTCTTCACGGAATCACACCCTTACCCTGCGTTTGTTCCCACGCCGCTTCACTCGTAACGCGCTCAAGACCGCTCGACAGGAACCGACGTTCGCGGTCGATTAAATCGTTCTCGATGACGTCCCAGTCATCGAAAGTCAAAAGCCCCTGATTGTACTTCGCGCGAGCCACCTTCGCTCGCACTTCGAGCGCCTCTTTGAACGCCAAGTTCGTACGGTAACGCGAATGAGCCTCGACATACGCCGCGTGCGATTGCTGAAGGCTCGCCAACAGAGTGCGATCGAGATTCTCTCTTGCTCGCGAAGATGAAATATAGGCGTCGGCGGCAACGCGAGAAGCGTAATAATCGCGACCACCGGCGAAAATCGGAATCGAGAGACTCAATCCAATCGCCCACTCCTGGCCGCGATTCGGGAAAAACTCGCTATCGGTGCGCTTCGTTCCTCCCGAGAGATTGAGCGAGGGAAAGAAGCGAGAGCGCGCAACACCTATTTCCTGTTCGGCCGCAGCCTCTTGCGCGATCGCCTGCTGGTGATTCGGCGTTAAAGTGACGAGACTTTTAAAATCAATGATTGAGCGCGAGGGTTCGTTGAAAGGAACTTCTCCGAGGACCTCCAGCTGCGCATCAGCCTCGAGACCCATCGATTTTTTGAGCTGAGCTTGGGCGACTCGCAAACCGTTTTCCGCTTGTAAAAGGCCGAGGCGCGCTTCTTCCAAATACGCTTTTGAGAGAAGAACCGAGCCCTTGTTTTCGCGTCCGCTCTCGAAGCGAAGTTGAACCATCTGTAAGTTGTACTCCCGGCGCGTGACGATTTGGCGGGAGAGCTCGACATTCGCCTTCGAGTAGACAACGTACTGAAAATTCCCTTTCAGCTCACTGCTTACCTTAGCTTTGATGGTTCGCAGTTCAGCTTCCGCCGCTTCGGTGAGCGCGCGGGTTTGCTTCATGCGCGCAAGATCACCGAAGCCCGTGAAGAGATTTTGAGTCGCGTTGATTCCGGCTTCGTAATTTGTCTGCGTGAGATCGCCGATTCCGGTCGTGCTCGTGCGACCCGCGGAGATCGAGCCCGTCACCTCGGGAAAGAGGCCGCTGCGGGAGGCGCCGGCCCGCGAATACGCTTGGCGTACGCTCGCTTCGGCTGCTTTGATTTCAGGATTGTGATCACGCGTGAGTTGAACCGCGTCGGCCCACTTGATCGGCTTGACCTGAGCGAATGCCACCGACGTCAGCCCGAAACCGAGCCAACCGATAAGACCGAGGCAAACCAGCCGTGACGACGCCATTGTTCGAAACTCTTTCGGAGAGAAGGAAGAATTCTTGCGATGCAATATAGCGTTTTTCCGAGAGAGATTCAATGAAACGGCAGGAACGGCGTACGTCTGCCAGTCCCTGCCTTTCCCTTTTATAGGGATCTTTGTAGCGGTTACCCGCAATATGTGAGGAACGGGTTAATTTCCAAGGCTGTTCACGACCGTAATGACGGTATTGCGGGCGCCCACTTCGCTAACGAGGTCCCAGAGGGCTTCCGCGTGGTCGGCTTTTAAGCGGACGCAACCGCCAGAAGCGCGGGTTCCGAGTTCATGCTCGTGCGAACGAGTCGTCGCGTGAATAGCGATTCCACCCGTGAAGAATTGCGCGTAAGGCATGGGCGCCTGCCAAGTGACCGACCAGTGATTGACGACCCGACGCTGGATGCGGAAGGTACCAACAGGTGTACGGGAAAAATATCGGCGACCGGACTTCGCGCGCTCAGGACGCTCACGGCCCGTGGAGACCTTCCATCTGTAAAGATGCTCACCGTCGAGATAAACATCCATTGTTTGTGCAGTCGAGCGCTGACCGCGAATCGGCTTCGCCTTGTCGACGACGATGTGCAGACGATCATAGCGACCGGCATCTTCGACGAACGCCTCGTCACCCGTGATGCCGAGTTCCTCGGCGATCTCATCGGGGGAGAGATAATCGGTCAGATCCAGGTCTGTGAGATCTCGCACTTGAGCAAAGGCTGATCCTGAACCGATGAGAACAAAAAAGACCGAGAGAATTGAGAGCAAATAGACTTTCATATTGAACCTCCGAAGGACCGCTTCCATACCCCAAGAAAACCTAACTGAGAAGGAAATCCATTTCGAGCTTGTGGCCTTCATGGTTCTCCACCTACCCTATTCGTATGGAAAACACTCCTCAGACTTTTTGGCGCAAGTGCAGCTCGTGCAAAAAACCGATCGCGCTCGGAGCGCGCTATTACGTTTGTAGCGTTTCGACCTGCAATGGCCAGCGCACCGGTTACGTCTTCTGCGACGTGCCCTGCTTCGAACGGCATCTCCCCGCCGCGCGACACAAGGATGCCGGGGCCGTCGAAAAGACGGCGCCGAAAACGCCTGAAGCGCCCGTGGAACAAAGGGCTCCGGCTCGGGTGTTCGCCTCGACTCCGACGGCCGCACCCGCGAGTTCGCCCAAGTCCCAGATTCCCAAAGAAGTCTTGGTCATCGCCTCACGACTGAAGGACTACATCCAGGCTCGAGCCGACTACAACACTTCGGCTTCGGTCATGGATGTGCTCTCGGAACACCTTCGCGTCGTGTGCGACCGCGCGATTGACAACGCCCGCGCCGAGGGACGCAAGACGGTGATGGATCGCGACTTTGCTTTTCTAAAAAATTCTTAAGCGGTCTTGCGGTCGCCGTTCTCGCGCTTGCGATGAAACTCCTCGACCATCCGCTTTTTGTAGCGTTTCCCGATGACGCTCGAGAGGACGAGAAGCCCGACGAGCCCGAGTCCGATCATCACCGTGCCGAAGGTCCCCTGGTGCGTGAAGAGAAGACGCATCTCGCGGCTGAGAAGATTCAAGATCACGAGGCCCGGCAGAAATCCGATAATGGTTCCCGTGATGAGCTTCCAAAGAGGAATTCCGCAAATACCGGCAACGATGTTCGTCACGATATTCGGTGCGATCGGCACGAGAGAGAGGACGACAACCGCGGAGAGTCCGTTGTCGGCGATTTCTTGCGAAACGATTTCGAACTTTTCACCGAATCGTTCCTTTGCTCGATGACCGCCGATGAAGCGACCCACGTAATACTGCAGGAGAGCCGCGATCACTGCGCCCGCCATTCCGCAGAAAAATCCCTTCCAGCCTTTGAACACAATCGCGACGGCGACGAGGAGGATGTTGATCGGCACCAAAAGTAAATTTCCGACGCCGATGGCGAGACTGAGAACTGGAAATGCAAAGGGGCTCTCTTGAGCGAATCCGCGAATCGCACCCACGAGCTTCGAGGGATGCGTGAATTCCTTAAGCGGTGTGAAGGCCCAAAGGAGCGCGACCGCGACGATCGCCCCCATGAGGACAAAGATCAATTTTGAGTTTCTGCGGCCAAAGACGAGGACGCCTTCCATGGAGTTCCTTTACTGCGATAACTGATTACGTAAGCCCCTCAGCTTTGAGGGTCGCTTGAACCGCCGGTCGCTGTTTGATGCGCTCGAAATAGCTCACCAACGCCGGCCACTGACTCATCTCAATTTTGTGAATGTTTGCCCAGTTGAGAATCGTAAACACATAGGCGTCGACGGCCGAGAACGCGCTCCCCAGCATGAAAGAATTTTTACCCAGGTGCTCGTTTAACAGATTGAATTTCTTAGCGATCGTCTCTTTCGCGGTGGTCTTCATTTCATCTGAGCTCGCGGGATTCCAGAGAGGGCCAAAACTTTTGTGCAGTTCGGTTGCGACGAAGTTGAGCCATTCCTGTGCGCGGTAGCGCTCCATCGAGCCCAAAGTCGGTATCAGCTTCGCGTTCGGGTTCTTGTCGGCGATGTACTGGAGAACGACGGCGTTCTCGGTCAAAAGCTCGCCATCGTCGAGCTGGAGTGCCGGCACGGAGCCCTTCCTGTTGATTGCATAATAATCACCGCCCGAATACTGGTGCTTCTTTAAGTCCACCCGTTCCGTGGCGTATGCGTTTCCAACTTCTTGCAAAACAATGTGCGGGGCGAGCGAACAGGCTCCGGGGCTATAGAAGAGTTTCATCGATGGTCCTCCTTCGACGGTTGAACCTTCGAGGTTGCTCGCTCTTAGCTAGTAAGAACAACCCTCGACACGAGGAGCAATGTGACGCCCTGGGTGAAATCTTTGACTTCTTGCGAAAATACGCCTATTTCCACCGAACTAAATGACACTCCTTTCACTCGCGAAATCCGCATGGATGATGGTCCTTGTCCTTTCTTTCGGGTTTCTCGATCCGGTGGAGGCGTCTACCTCCCACCTGCTGAAAACTCCGCGCGGAATTCTGTTGCGGGTGGAACTCGAAATTCCGGCCAAACCCGCACGCGACTACCCGATCCTGATCGTGGCCCCCGGCCAAAGTTGCAATTCAAAGTCTCAGCTCTTTGAGATCCTCAGCCGTGACGCATTGATCGCAGGCTTCACCGTTCTGCGGTTTGATTGGGCATATTGCGCGGTTCACCCGCAGAATCCCGTTCCCTCGGCATTTCTCGCAAACGAGATCGAGGATATGGAGACCGTTCTTAAATTCGCCAAAGAGTTCGCGATGTCGAATGGCTTCGCGCGACCAAACCAAATTAAATTAGTCGGAAAGTCTCAAGGAAGCTTCGTTGCCTATAAGTTGTTTCAACGCCATCCCGACCTACGCGCTTTGGCATTGCTCACCCCCGTCTGCACCTACACGCGTGACGGTCAAAATCGTCCCATGCAAGTTCCCGTCTCCGTCGGAGCCCAAAACTATCCGGGCCTGAAGACGCAGAATCGACCGGTTCTGTTTATTTCCGGATCAAGTGATGAATTTTGTTTATCGAGCTCGCTGAGCGAACTCGTCGACGGCGCGGGTCCCTTGGTCTCAACTCTGCTCGTCAACGGAGACCATTCGCTCCGCATTGTCGCGCCCGATGGCGCGGTTGACTCTGCCGCCACGACCGCGAATATTGAGCATGCGGTTCGTTCTCTCCTAAATTGGCTTGAGTCGGGAGTTAGCACGCGTTGAAGGCGAACAATTGGCTCCTCCATTCGCTCGTGTTTCGTCTTGCGCTTCTGATCATTGGATCGGTGGCGCTCGCCCCATTCTCGCCGCAGGCCCATGCCTTTGAGTGGAAATCGAGAGAGATCCGGGTCGGCTCCGAGACCGACTACCCGCCTTATATGGTCATAGGCGAAGACGGTCAGCCGTCGGGATTCGCGGTTGAACTCCTTGAGGCCGTTGGCAAACACGTCAACCTCACTTTCAAGTATGAAATCAGTAACTGGGACGCGGTCCGCGAGCGACTGGAGCGAGGCGAGATTGATTTGACCCCGCTCATGGCGAAGTCGGCAAGCCGTTCCAATGAAGTCGATTTCTCGGAAACTCACAGCATTGGCTACGACGCGATTTTCGTCCGTGAACACGAGGGAAAGATCCAATCCGAGAGAGACCTCATCGGAAAAACCGTGATCGTGCAGGCGGGGGATTTCGCAAGCGACCGATTGACCGAGCGCCGTGCCGCCGAGATGAAGAAAACCGGAAAAGCTCCTTACACTCTCATTTACACGAACTCCGGGACGGAATCGCTCAAGATCTTAGTGGCTGGCGATGGCGACGCCGTCGTTTGCTCGCAGGTGCCGGGTCTCCTCGCTGTTCAGAAACATCATTCAAGAAACGTACGCCTGGCCGATCGGCCGAAGCTGAGCGGTTATTCGCGCGAGTACTCGTTCGCGGTCAAAAAGGGCGGCACCGAACTCGTCACCCGGCTGAATGAAGGTTTAAAACTCGTCATCGCCAGCGGCGAGTACAGTCGGCTCTACAATAAATGGTTTTCAGACCTCGACCCCGCCATTCGCGAGCGAGAAGAACGAGCGAGACTCATGCTTCAACTCGCGATCGGTTTCGGGATCGCGGTTTTAACGGCGCTCGGCGCGCTCGCGATGGTTGTCGTCTTCCGCCGCGAAGTGAACCGCAAGGCACGCTCACTCGCCGAGAGCGAACTTCGCTTTAAGAATCTCGTCATGAATCTACCCGGCGTCGTTTTCAGCTGCGAAATGCGCAAGGGTGAGGGCGACGGGAAATTCCGCATCACCTACATCAGTGAGTTCGTTGAAAAGCTCACGGGCTACTCGGCGCAGACGTTCATCGGCTGCAGCATGAACGTGCTCATGGATCTCATCCACCGAGAAGACCGCGACCAAGTCGCTCATGCGACCGGCGAAAACTTAAGGAAGATGCAGCGAACCGAACTCGACTTCCGCATTTTCCGCCGCGACGGAAGTGTTCGTTGGATTCAAGCACGAGCCGCCGCCCCGTCGGTCGACGCCGATGGTGAGCGAACGGTCATCAACGGCATTTTCTTCGACGTGACCGAGCCCAAACGCATCGCCGATCTCCTCTCGCAACAGCAATCGAAGATGGCGGCCTCCGCGCGCCTTTCGGCCCTCGGCGAAATGGCGGGCGGCATCGCGCACGAAATCAACAATCCCCTGGCGATCATCAACTTGCGCACTCATCAACTCACCCAGCTCGCGCGAAAAGGACCGGTGAAGCCCGATGACGTGAACATGGTGGCAACCGGGATAGAAGCCACGGCGCAACGGATTTCGAAAATCGTGCGGTCACTGCAAAAGGTTTCTCGCGAATCCGAAGGTGACCCGTTTGAGGCGGTTCCCGTAAAAGAGATTATCGACGAGACGTTTGAGCTCTGTTACCAGCGCATGCTCAACAACGGGATCAGCGTGACGCTCGACGATTTCCCGCCCGATCTCTCGATCGAGTGCCGACGCGTTCAGATCTCTCAAGTCTTGATTAATATTTTGAACAACGCTTTCGATGCCGTTTTAGGACGCAATGAAAAGTCCGTCCATCTGACGGTCAAAGACATCGGCGACAAAATTGAACTCTCGATCGCGAATAGCGGGCCGCAA
>SXSP01000311.1 GCA_005792225.1 Bdellovibrionales bacterium
CTGTTCGCACTTGACACGTTCTAAATTAAAATTGTTTTTTCTCCGTGATCCTCCTCGGGCGGATGGGTCCAACGCCTCGAGAATCGGGCTCACGCGCAGCCTGACGCACGCCGAGTCGTTTTCGTCGCGCGAGACGCCGTCGCGAAACGCGAACTCTCAGTGACCAACGCGCGCAGGAAAGTGAAAGTCAAAACCACAGGAAATTGAGCGCGCTCGATGAGACCCTCGCGGCCGTTCTCGAATTTTATCTGAAACACAAAGATCGCGTGCGCATGGCCACGCGGAATTTCGTAAAGACGGCGAACCCGGCTCGAGGATGTGGACTGACATCCCATCGTTCCGGTGTCGGAGAGAGGGCTCGATATTCTGGAGAATCTCATTACACTTTGCAAGCCACATCACAGGATGCAGCACGGGCAGCGCTGACCTACATCGCCCGAGCCGCTTCGGCCACCCGTGGGATCATCGATCGCTCGCCGATGGAGATCACGTCGCGGACGAGGGCGCGCCGCTCGGGCGTCAGGTCGCGATCGTGAAGGAGGCGCCGGAGCGAATGGAGGGCTACGAGCTGCGGGTAAGCGAGGGTGAGTTCGAGGCCGGAGTCGTGGTGATCGTCGTCAGGGTGAGAGAGCGACATCGAGTCAGGTCGCGAGCAGTTGGCGAGGCCGAGGCACGGTTTCTCGGAAAGAACTTCTTTTAGGAATGCGAAGTCTTCGACGGAATGGAGTTCGCGGCCGAGCAGAAAAATCAACATTCCGCGGGCGTTTCGGCGCTCGAGTGGGAGTGAGCGGTACTTTTCGCGGAGTCGCAGGCGCGTATCGAAATCGAGATCGCGAAGTTCGCGATCAATGCGGGGGTCGTTGTCGTTACCGGATTCGAGGATCTCCGAGATGATTTCTGTTTTATCCAGAGGTCGTGGTGATGGCGTTGCGACCGGAAGGGCAACAACGTTCCTCGTGTCACCAGCCGTGGGCAGGCCTCCAATGGAGGCCCGTACGGTGGGTGCCGAGACATCTGGCATGGATCCGCGGATCCACCAGAGGAGGAGACCTCCGCACGCGAGAGCCGCGAAAGACCAACTAGTTGAGCGCATCTCTCATGCTCTTGCGAACGTTGACGTCGCTGATGCGCTTGAGCGTGTCGTCGCCGAAGAGTTGGGCGTCCATGAGAACCTTGTCGCTACAGTTCGAGCAGGTCTTCTCGATTGTTTTCAGGAAGACGGCTTGGAGACCATACGAGCCATAAGGTGTGAGATCGCAGGCGGCCTGACCTTCCATCTTTGTTCCGGAGATGATTCCAACGATGTCATTGCCAGATTCATCGCGGTAAGGGACGGGACAAGTCGCGTGGTGCCAGAAGTCATTTGTGACTTCGGTGTGGCGGGCTTCGTGAAAGACCACGCTCAAACGGAAGATTCGGGGAATATCGAAGGTGACATAGTTTTGCGTGAGCCACATGACACTCGGATCGACGTAAGGCCGGACGCAGGCGCCCACGGCTGGGCCGCCACCGCAATCGTCCATGTTGACGAGCTGGACTCGTTCGTTAAAGAACGAGAGGAGCTCAGCTCCGTTGAGCGCCGGGCTAGAAAAGATTTCTTGGAAGAGCGCGGGAGTTCCGCGGCCTTGGAGTGTTCCGACGAATTCGAGATCCTCGGTGAGTTGCTGGCGAACGCCAGCGGGAACCGATGGGTCCATCTTCACCTGGCCGAACGCCGGGAACGTAAACATCAAAATGATAAGTGAGAATTTAAAGCGCATTTCAAACCCCTC
The DNA here is from genome assembly GCA_005792225.1 of Bdellovibrionales bacterium. Classification (GTDB taxonomy): domain Bacteria; phylum Bdellovibrionota; class Bdellovibrionia; order Bdellovibrionales; family JAMPXM01; genus SXSP01. The sequence goes on from SXSP01000311.1 coordinate 1,773, forward strand.
CGAAAAGCACGAAGTCATTTACCCGATGCCGTAAGGGACGAGCAAACGATTCTCGCCGGCGGTTTTATTTTCTCCATAAGTTGAATGGAGTTCCTAAAATTCGGGGGGATGACCCTAAGCTCAGCTCCTGGGAGGGACCTAAAATGAAAAATTTCTTGCTCGTGATGGTTGGACTTTTTTGTGTGAGCGCGGCGTCGGCCGCCGAGTATGACTTCTTGGCAAAGCAGACACTCACCGTTCAGGGCTCGGAGCCCCGCCGCACCCTTGACGATACGGCGGCAGACTTACGGGCTGTTTTCGAAAAGTACGAGCCGGCCCTCGACTCAGGAACGCGCATCGTGAGACCTCTCAGGATATCCGGTTCGCAACGCGAGCCGAATCTGAATATCATTTTGGAAAAATGCGTGATCTTCATTTGCAAGACCGTGGAGTTGGATGCGGTCGTGAGCGTTGCGGAGACAAACGGCAAATGTGAAAGCAATATGGTGATGAGCGTGAACCTGAACAAATCGAGCCAGGATCTCACCGACGTTTACGACCAAATCGACGTAAATATCTGTCTAAATGGTCGGAATTTAGATATGGACGCTCACGCGCGGCGGGCGGATCGCTATTCATCTGGACCAGTTCAGCAGGAGATCTTCAAGCTCTTGCGCCTTCAGATCAAGCCGATCGTGACCGCAGTTGACGAGACGCTCAAGGAGAAGGCGCGCTAAATATTTATCGGTTGATCTTCTCGGCGAGTCTGGCCACGAGACGATTTTGGAAGTCGCGAACCGTAAAGCGATTTCCCTGATTCGCCGAACTGAGGACGACGAACGGAACGTACTCCGTGATCTTGCCGTCACTTCCCTTGCGCGGAACGTAGCCGACGAGCTGATAGGCTCCGCGCAGGGTTCCCGTTTTTCCGCGAACGACTCCTTGCGCGGCGGTCCCCTTCATTCGTCCCCGGAGAGTGCCGTCAACACCCGCGATGGCGAGTGAATTCCAAAGTGCGGGGAAGTTCGGTTCTTTCGCGAACTCTTTCAAGAGAGCCAAGAAGGCACGGGGGCTCACGCGATTAGCGCGTGAGAGTCCGGCACCGTCGACGAGCTTGATTTCGGAGGCGTACTCGGGATGTCCACTCCGATTCATCCACTCCTGAACGCCGCTTTGGACGATTTCGGCCGCGGCCTCACGGAGATCAGAAGATCGACCCTTTTCGGCTGCCGCACGAAACAAAGCGTCGGCGAGGAAGTTGTCGCTCGGCTTATTCATCTGGGCGAGGATATCGCTCATCGCGCTTGAAGTGATCTTAAGCGAGACTTGCCGCGAGGACTTCGACCCACGTAACCTTGCGGATGTGATCTCGTCGGCCAACACGGGTTTTACGCCAGTGACGTCGATCCCCTTCTTCGAGAGTTCGCGAAGAAGGACGTTCCCGTACCAAGCCTTGGTGTTCGCAATCGGGACCGCGGAAGATCTCGTTTTCGAAGTCGCCGTCCACGTACCACGGATATGGTAGCCAGAAAGCGATGCCCATTCGTCAAAGCGCGGGAGGACCGAGACGCTGCGCGAACTTCCCAGTGACATATCAAACGTCAGAGGCATCATGATCCCGGAGTCGCTCCACTTCGCTTCGTTCACTCCGGTGATGTTGAGGACCGCGCAGTTTCTACGAAGGTTGAAGGCTTGCGCACGGGCGCCGTAGCAGTTCAGGTAATCTTCCCAATCCATTCCTTCCGGCGGTGCCGCCTGGTCGCGGCGATCGTCGTGAGAGACCAGATGCATTTCGCCCGTGAGGCGGGTTACGCCCTTTTCTTTCAGGCCTTTGACGATTTCTTCGAACCGCGCCCGCGGGTCGCCATCAGCGTAAACGACTAAGTCGTGAGCGTTTCCCGCGCCACTCCAGTCCCAAACGATTTCTGTTTTGAAGCGATGTCTGCTGCCGAGATGCTTGAGGACGAGCGCGGCCGTTACCACTTTCGTGATCGAAGCGGGAACGAAGAGTCGGCGTTCGTTATTTTCCGAAGACCGTGCTCCGCTGACCGCCGTTCCGAGCGACATTCCGGGCGTATCGGAGTTAGCGACTTTAAAGTCGAAGTCTTTTTCTTCGAGGCTCAAAGTGGTCTCGGCACCGACGACCATCACGGTTCCCTCCGGTCCCGGCTCGATCTGCATGGGTCCACGTTCGGCGGAACAAGCCGTGAGCGAGGCGATCGTCGTAAGAGAAAGGAGACCACGTTTTAGTGACACCATATGCGACATCTCAGCACGAACAATGCCGGGCCAGCGACCCCTCTAAGCTATTGATTTTCGAAGAGGCGTCGGAGCCGATCCGGTAGAAACTACTGACCTGTTTACAACGTCGCCACGGGCCCCGGCGCCTGCGCGAGCGTAGTCAAAAGAACGTCCTTGTTGATCGGTTTGGTGAGATAGTCGGTGAATCCGCTAGCTAATGCTCGGTCCCGCTCTTCTTGCATCGCGTGCGCGGTCAGCACGATGATGGGTCGCGCGTAACCCTGCCCTCTCAACGTACGCACGGCTTCGAACCCGTCCATGATCGGCATCTGTATGTCCATGAGGACGAGATCGTAGTTTTCACGCGCGAGCGTCTCGACTGCCTCACGCCCGTTTGAGCGAATTGAGACGGAAGCACCCGTGGGCCGTAAGTAGTGACTCACCAAGATTTGGTTGTCGACGGAGTCCTCGACCAAGAGGATTTTGAGCGGGCTCAGATCAATTGTTTTTGTTTTTTCAGATTTTCGCCCGACGGCGGCGCTCGTCGCGGTCCACGACTTGGTATCCAAAGGTCCAGCTTGAACGGTTGCAACGAAGACGCTGCCCTCGCCGGGAACGGAACTCGCCAGCTCCAGATTTCCTCCGAGGGCCTTGGCGAGCTGCCGCGAGAGCATCAGGCCGAGGCCCGTTCCGCCAAAACGGCGCGTCGTTGATCCATCCGCCTGTGAAAATGGCTTGAAGAGTCTCTCCGTTTGCTCTCGCGTGATACCGATACCGGAATCGCGCACGGCGAACTTCAAGATTGAACCCTCAGGGTGCGCAACAACGGACGTCGTCACCCGCACCTCGCCCCGTGGAGTGAACTTGATCGCGTTTCCGACGAGGTTCACAAGAATCTGCCGAACACGAACGGGATCCGACACGATCGTTTCCGGCAGTGCTCCCTCGTAGTCGAAACGGAGTTCAATCCCCTTTTCCGCCGCCTTTAAGGAGAGCAGATCACGGACGCCTTCGATCAGCGGCTTCAGTTCGAATCGAATTCTCTCGATGTCGAGCTTGTTCGCCTCGACCTTGGAGAGATCAAGAACTTCGCCCAATAATTTCGAAAGTTCGTCGGCGTTTCGACGAATCGACGTGAGATAACCCCGCGCTTCTTCAGGGCGCTCCAGGGACTC
>SXSP01000312.1 GCA_005792225.1 Bdellovibrionales bacterium
ATGGAGCGAGCGGATTTCCATAGCTGAAGTCCGATACGTTCTGAATTTCGCGCCAATCCGGAATGCCCGTATGCCGCTTTTCTGCATAGTGAACCGCAGCTCCGATGGCAGCGGCGCGATTTGCGCCTTCAGGGTGTTTTTCAATCAGCTCTAGGGCGAGGACATTATATTTTTGAGCTTCAGTGAGTTCCACGGCGTCTTTGGATTTTGATCGAGCGAAAGTCAAACCGGGAAAAATCAGCATCCCCGCAAGGACCACAGCAGCTCTTTGTAAACAAACACGGTTCATAACCCAAACCCTCCATCGCCCGCGGAAGGGGCAATTTCGGATCGATGAGCAACGATTGTGCCGGCCAGCGACCATGTGAGAGTCAATTTACGCGGGTATGAGCCGATGTTCCGGACCGCTTGTCTTCGAGTTCGGACAAAAAAATCCGTCTGGGGGCTAAAATGAAAATCCGATTCGTCTTGTTTACCGACCGGGCGAGTTCAGCAGCTTGAGGAAGTCAGTCAAGCTGATGCGCAAAGTCCGCGACCCCAGGAGGTACTCGAGCGCCGTCTTGCGAGGGCCTGAGTTGGCGATTTCGCCGGCGAGTCGCGCAGCTTCGTTCGGGCAGGCCGCCGCTTTGGCGAGGGCGTCGATCTGGGCGTTCGTTGCGGGCTGACTCAAGTTGAATTCGTTTAGCCACTCAAGAAGGTTTCTCTCTTGATCTTCGAACCGGATCACGGCTTTGGTATCGAGGCCGAAATATTGGGCCAAGGCTCTTGCCTCAGGCTTTTCTCCCGCATTTGGTTCGGACTCAGACCTTGGAAGAATTGAGAACGGGCAGCCGCGATTTTCTAAACTCGCTGGTTGAGATACGGGAATCGCGCTGAGGAAAGAATCCGTCCAAAGTCTGAATTCTTCGCTGCCGGAGTTGCGGCTGTCGGCTTCGCCGCGAGGGAGGAGGCGAACTCCTCCGACTCTTTCTAAGAGTTCATCGATCTCGCGGGGGACGGATTGGAAGGTCTTCGGATAGTCGCGGCTCCCGCAGCCAAAGACCGCAAACCGGCTGCCTGGCAAAGTGCCCGGGGACGCTTTACGTAGGTTCTCGATCAAGCGGCGCGCGTTCGGCGGAGGTTGGCCGTGGTAGGAGGCGCAAACGGCGACGATAATCCCAGACGGAGGTGAGTTCAGGTCGAGTTCGTTTAGTTCCTTTGTTTCACAGGCATGTCCGAGGTTTCGGGCTTGTTCGGAAATCTCGTGAGCGTAGCCCTTCGCCGTGCCCGTCTTCGAACCGTAATAAACAAAAATAGGTGAGCCGCCGCCCGAGGGCGGAATCACAGGGGACTGCGCCGGAATCTCGAGCCTTCCGAGGCCCGCGGGTTTCGATTTTCTGCGTTTGACACGGACGATGAAGCTTTCGGGTTTGAGTGTGAGCGACTCAAGGATTCCCGTGTTGCGCGTATTCGGTTGGGGGCGGCAGTCAGTGATGTCGAAGCGTTGAAGAACCATCGAGAGAGCCAGCGTCGCTTCTTGAAGCGCGAAGGCACTTCCGATACAGGACCGTTGACCGTTTCCGAAGGGTTTCCAGGCGTGAGGCGGAAGATTTCGTCTGGCCTGTCGGCTCATCCTTTCCGGTCGGAACTCGTCGGGAGCCTCCCATACCTTCGGATCGCGGTGGAGGCTCGGGAGTAATATGAGAATTGTTTGATTGCGCCGAACTTCGTATTCGCCGCCGATGATCTCGCGATCCGCTTTCGACTGAAGTGCAAATGCGGGGGCCGTGGGCCAGAGTCGTAATGTCTCGTATAAGACGTTTTCAACTTCGGTAAGTAAAATGAGGTCGTCGTAATTGGGCTCGCGGGAACCTAAGACTTCATCGACTTGGGCTCGCACGCGTGCGAAAACTTCGGGTGCCGCGAGAAGCTCGTGAAGGGCGAATGCAAGAAGGCCGCTCGTTGTCTCATGCCCCGCGATCAAGAAAGTGACCAGCTGGTGCCGGATGTTTTCGTCGCTTAATCGCTCATCCGTTTCGGGGTCGCGAATATCCAGCATCAGATCAAGCAGATCCTGAGGCCGCTCAGAGTGCGCGCCCGCTTTCTTTTCTCGGATTCTCTCGTTCAAGATTTTTTCCGCGAGAGCTCGCATGGTCTCGATGTCGCCTTGATAACGGGCGCGGCGGCCCAAGAGAAGCGGATTGATGAACGGCGGTCTACGAACGCGGGCACTGGCTTCCACCAAGCCGCTGAACATGGCTTGAACGAACGGGTGGAGGACGGGGTCGTAGAAGCTATTGAGACGATAGCCGAAGCCGCAGAGGGCGATTGTGTCGACCGTGAGCCGGGTCATGTCGTCACTTACGTTGATCGTCTTTTCTTCGCCCTGGCGATCCCACTTTTCAACGAGCTGACGGGTGAGATCGAGCATCGAGGGAAACATCGAACGAAGTACATGCGGGCCAAGGGCCGCTCCGAGAATTCGGTGGGCCTTGTGCCAATTGAGTTCTCTGGTATGGGCCGTGATCATTCCGTCGCCCGCGAAGTCGCGCACGATTTCGAGAGGGCCGTGAACTTTCTTATCGAATCTCGACTCGTCGCTCAGCTCCTGCATGAGGGCCTGAGAACTCACGATGACGAGGTCTTCGGTCGGCATCTGCAGACGGAAGATGGGCCCGTAAGTTTTCGCGAGCTCCATCATCGACTGAATGGGGGTTGAGAGCTTCAGATCAAAGAGGTTGCCGAAAAGGGGCGTCGGCTTCGGCGACGGAATCATTAGACGATCCGGAAAATCGCACCAAAGATCGTAAGCCCCGGACCGAACGCGAAGCTAACCACGTACTTTCCGCGCTCCGGTTGCGAATCCAGAATGGACTTCCAGACGTGCGGGAGAGTCGCCGAAGACATGTTTCCGCGCGTTCTCAAGATTTCTTGGCTCGCTTGCACTTGCGAGTCTTGAAGGCCGAGGCGCTCTTGAACCGAAGTGATAATCTTAGGGCCACCGGGATGGATCGCGAAGATTGCATCCTTCAAGAGCGGACCCGGCTCGAGATTTGCCTTGTGGGCCATCGATTCAAAGAAGCCCATGATCGAGCCACCGATGCGAGCGGGGACTTCGCGCGAGAGAGTCATCGAAAGACCCCAAGCTTCCGGAGCCCACGTCATGGAATCAGCGCTGTCCTCAACCACTTCTTCTTGGATCGCAAGGACTTCGAGTCCGTGAACGTCTTGGCTCGATGGAGTCGCGGAGTACTTTACGTGACCATCGGCGAAAAGAGTTTGGACCACGATCTGTTCGGGCGAGTGGTCGGCGGCGTTCATGTGAAGACCGCACATTTCTGTGTGAACGATATCGACCCGAGCGTTCATCCGGAGTGCCATAGCGTCGGCCATACGAATCGCCGGCATGGCCGCGTAGCAACCCATATGGTACGCGTGAGTGAGACCGACGGTGCGACCCCAGTTCTTTTCGGCGATGATGCGCTGGACGGCGCTGGGTGATCGGTAACCCGTGCAAGTGACGTGGATGATGTGCCCGAGTTCGCCCTTTTCATCACGGTAAAATTCACGGAACCGCTCGAGAGCACGCTCGGCGAAAAAGCTATTGCGCTGCCCAATCGGGCTTCCCGAGAGTTGATTCGCGTGAACATCGTAGATGCGAGTGCCTGTGTCGGATCCTTCCGGCGCGATATCAGGGCACTCGAAATAGCGAGTGGCGATGAGATCGGGTTTCACGGAATATCGACGGAAGAACTTTTCGAGGTCAGCTTGAACCTCTTGCTGGGAGGCGCGCACGCTCTCTTGATGCTTCGCTAAGATCCAATCCTGCGTTCGCTCTTGTTCGAGACGGTGGGGAGGATGAATGATTTGGAAGTTAGTGAGCGTAACGTTGTTCAAGCGGCACTCCAATCAGCGTGCGTTCGTTCCTCTCCTTTTGCTCGCAGAGACGCATCTAGTCAACTTTTGCGTCCCTGAACGGGGGGTTTAGGAACTCTTTCCATCATCTCTCCTGAAGGAAATCTTTGGATGGGATTCCCATAAGAGATTGCATGGTTCGCTACACAGATCGGAGGCGAATGAGAGGTTAAGGCTCTTAGAAGCTCGCACCTAGGTAAAAACGTAAGAGGAGAAGCTCGC
>SXSP01000313.1 GCA_005792225.1 Bdellovibrionales bacterium
AAAAATGAGTAAAGCCCTCACCGGCTTAGTCAAACGCCCCGTCAAAGTGAAAGTCATGCGCCAGAGCGAAATGCTCATGGAGCAGATCTTCCAGACGACTCCGATCCGCATCGGTCGCATGCTCGACAATGATGTCGCGCTCCCGTTTGATTTCGTCTCCCGCTATCACTGCGAGCTGAGGTTCGACGGTGAAAACTGGATCGCGATGGACCTCGGATCAAAAAACGGCTTTCTGATAGAGAGTCCATCCGGCAACCAAATTCGTCTTGAGCGCATCAACGAGTTGAAACTCGAAGACGGTTCTTCGTTCTTCATTCAAGAGCTCTCCATCTCGCTAGAATTGATGGAAGCAGAAGGTATGACGGAGTCTTTCCAACCCGTGCGCAACACCACGGATACCGTCATCGATCGTCCCGCGAGCCCCGTGACTCAAGTGACGGACTCTCATTCACATTCGGTTCTCAGTGTCGTCAAGCATGAACCCGCGCAAGCGGGCGCCGTTCCGGTGATGCAGGTGAATCTCCAGGATCTTCTCTTTATTCCCCACCCCCTCGTTCTTCAGGCCCGCGAAAAGGCCCTGCAAATGACGACGGTTTGGCATGACCAGGTTCTCGATACGAAAGAGTTCGCGATCGGTCAGCCGATCACCTGGGATTTCAACGGCGAAGGTCACGATCTCGGCGTCGTCGGAAAAGAGAAGTCAACCATTCGCGTGCCGAAGGGCTGCAAGCCCGTCAACGGAACGCTCACGCTCAACGGCCGATCACAAAAGATCACGACGAACCTCTCGACGCCGACGGCGTTCAACGTGAGCGAAGTCATTTTTGTTTACTTCCGCTACGTTCCGAAATCAAAGGAGCTCCCGGCCGTTCGCAAATGGGTGGATGACCGCCTGATGGATCCGTTGATCTTGAGCTCCGCCGTCCACGGGACCGCGGCTCTCACCGCGCTCGCCCTCGGAGGTAAACCTCACAATCCCGCGACTCCGCCGGCCGAGCCCGAGCGTTTCGCGAAGATCATCATGCCGTCGACTCCGGCGCCGACGCCCGAACCTGTTCAGGTCGCGGTGCAACCGACACCGGCTCCGACCCCGGCGCCCACTCCCGAGCCGAAGCCGGAACCCGCGAAAGTCGCTAAACGCGAACCGACTCCTGAGCCGCCGAAGGCTAAGAAGGTTGTCGAACGCAAAGTGAAGAAACTCGCCCTCGCCAGAAAAGAAGAGATCAATCGTCCACCGGAAAAACGTCCCGAAGTGAAAGTCGCGTCGCTTCCCGAAGACAAAACGCCGCCGGCACCGGGGACACCCGCGCCGGCTGCGCCGACGCCGCAACCATTTAACGCGAAATCCGTCGGAGCATTGAAAGCTCTCTCACTCTTATCGCCTTCGGGTCCGACAACGACCAACATCGCAAACGTCGAGAAGATCCAAGTCTCTCGCGCACCCGCCTCCGTTTCGGGTTCCGTGATCGGCGCGCAGGCGACGCAAGGAACCGGTGAGATCATCACCCAACTCAATCAATCCGCTACGGGCGGTGGCACGGGTTCGGGTGATGGTGCGGCCGGCGTCGCCGTCGGTGGAAAAGCCGCCGGAGGGTCCTATAAGGTGGGAGGCATCGCCGGGAAAGCCGGAAGTCGCAAGATCAAAGGCTCGGTCTTGGGTGGTGCAACCTATACCGAACTCTCTAAAAACGACGGTCTCACGCGCGAGCAAGTCATGAAGGTGGTCCAGAAACACCAATCGGAAATTCAACAGTGCTACGAGCGAGCGCTCATGTCGAACCCCGACCTTTCGGGAAGTGCGGAATTCGAGTGGGAGATCACGCCTTCGGGTCCCGTCAATTACGCGAAGGTCAAGAGCGCGACACTTAAAAACGGCGAGGGACTCCTCGATTGCGTTAAGGGTGTTTTCACCAAGATGAAGTTCCCGGCCGCCAAAAATGGCGAGTCGACGAACTCAACCATCAACTTGCCTTTCGGCCGACTCTGAGCTTTCGCTCACGTCTGGACTTTGGGTCCTCTCCTCTCAGCAGGTAATATATAGCCTGACTCTAGAGGAGAGAACCAAAGTGATCGCAACAGCAGCTGAGCATTTTCGTGAAGGCGGCTTTTTCATGTGGCCGATTCTTGCCATTTCGTTCATCGGAACGGCGATCATCTTAGAGCGCGTGATGTACATACGAAACGCGACGGCCATCAAAAAAGAAGAGTTCCTCAAACAACTCAATCAACTTGTTTTGAAGGGCGATCTCGAGCGTTGCATCTCGTACTGCTCGCAAGCGCAGACGCCGCTCACGCGCATCACGCGCGCGGGCCTCATGGCAATCGCGAGTCGCAAGTCGACCGAAGAAGTTCAAACCGCGATGGACGCCGTCGCTCTTCGCGAAATTCCCCGCATCGAAAAGCGCACGGGTCTTCTCGCGATGCTCTCGAACATGGCAACGCTCGTCGGACTTCTCGGAACCATCGCCGGTATGATCGGCGCCTTCGGAGCGGTCTCTAAAGTCGCCCCGAGCGAAAAGGCCGCGAAGCTCGCGGGCGCGATCTCGGAGGCGATGAACTGTACGGCCTTCGGTCTTCTCGTCGCGATTCCGCTCTTGGGTTTCTACGGTTGGCTGCAATCGCGCGGGCAAGAGCTCGTCGATGACGTTCATGAAGCGGCGGTCGCCACTTTGAACTTCATCTTGAGTAACCGCGATAAGTTCAACTCCCGCTGAGATAAGGTAGGCCCATGGGCGCATCCGGAATGGGCGGTAACGGAAAATCCGTTAACGTCGAACTCAATCTGGTTCCCTTCATCGACTTGCTGTCGACATTGATCTGCTTTCTTCTCATCACGGCGATCTGGCATGAGCTCGACACGATGTCGAGCAACGCTCCACCAAAGGCCACCTCCGAGATGCCGCCCGATCAGGTTCAGCCCCCTCCCCCCCAGGACGAAAAGAAAAAGGTTCTTCTCACGGTCGCGCTCGGTCTCGATAAGATCGATCTTGCTGAAGACGACCAACTTCAGGCCATTCCGAACAACGGGGACGCACCTGATCTCGAAAGGCTGAAATCCGCACTGAGAGATTGGAAGCAAAAGTATCCCGATCGCAAAGACGTGGTGCTCGCGACCGATTCGCGCGCGAAATACAAATATCTCGTCCAACTCATGGATACGCTCATCTCGAGTGAATTCCCTGAGGTGGCGATCAATCTGAATTAACGGCGGAATCGAAATGGGTGGCTCAGCCAGCACGGGTGCAAACAAGATCGTCAAGCCAGGTTACCACCTGAAGCCGAAGTACGATCTTCATGGCCTGCGTCGCCGTCGCACCGACGAGCACAAGGGGCATGTCGCGGGCGAGCTTCCGCTCGTTTCGTTGATCGACGTGTTCTCAACTCTCGTGATTTATCTGTTGATGAATTTCAGCGCCACCGGCGAGGTTTTCTTCGTCAATAAAGATTTGGCGTTGCCGAAGGCGGCGCAGACCAATGCCATGCAAAACGGTCCTCTGCTTTCAATCGTCGGTGAAAAGTTCATCCTCGACGCTCCCCCCGCGATCGACAACGGTATCAAGGGACTCGAAGATGAATCGCCGGGTCTCGACAACGTGATCAATGCGCTCCGTGACCTCAAAGCGCAGGCCGAATCCGTGAAACTCGACACCGGAAACCGCATCAATATCCAAGCGGGCGAAGACACTTCGCTCGGCATGGTGAAACGCGCGATGGCCGCTTCGGTGACCGCCGGCTGGACCAACATCAACTTCGTCGTTGAAAAACAAAAAGGTCAGTAAGACCCTGATCCCATGAACACGCTTTGGCTCATCCCCTTTTTGTGCGTTCTCGCGTCTTGCACTTCTCTGCGCGTCGATCTTCCGGCGAGCCGTATGGAGTCTCCGGAAACAAACGGGAACGGTGCAAAACGCATGGCGGCCCGAATCGATATCAAGTCGATGCATGACTACGTATTTACAGACGACGCCTCAAATCGGCCGCCGAATCTCGATGCGCCGAAAGCGGAGAAGTCGGGTGCCTTCGGCGTCTTCGGAAGCTACGGTCTCGCCGAATATTTAGATCTCTCCGTGAGCACGACGGCGGGCCCCTCACCCTGGATGCTCAAAGCCAAATATCAGTTCATCGGGGACAACCAAGAGTTCGCCCAACCGGGAACGTTTTCAATGGCGGCGACCATTGGTGCGGGCTACGGAACGTCCGCGAAAAGTGGTGACCAAGACGGCCGATTCGGACCCGGTGGCCACGATTGGTCGTCGAATACAAAGGTCTCTGCTCAGGACTTTGCGCTCATTCTCGGATACAGGGTCAATTCCCGCCTCCTCCTCTACACCGGAGGATTTTATTCGCACTACAATATGGATGGACGGATCGAGCACAAGGTTTCAAGTGATGGATCATCGCCCGCGGCGAATTATGACCGTTCAGCGAAAGCCTCCCAGCGCGGTTTTAACTTCGGCTTGAATTTTGATTTTGGTCTAGCGGGGATCATTATGCTTGAGGGCG
>SXSP01000037.1 GCA_005792225.1 Bdellovibrionales bacterium
CAGCGTTTGCCGTGGGAGCACGACCCGCGCCACCACCTTTGACGGCGGTGGGGGCTTTCGCTACAGGTCCTGGTTGCGCACCGGTCGCTCCGTACCAGTAAGTCTTCAGCGTTCTCCACTGAACACGCGCCCACTGCTTCAGTTCGCCGACGAGATCTTTATCTCCTGGCTTTTGCTGAGGTTGCTGCTTTTGTTGTTGAGGCTGATTGTCCTGGGCTCCCGCTTGGGAGACCGGAACGGCCGCGATCGCCGTCACGGAAGCCGCAACGACGATCCACTTCGAAACTTTGCGATTCACAAGGCCACTCACGGTGTCCTCCCCAAGAAAAACCGAAATCAGTAGTAAACAGTGAGACCCAGCATCAAGAGCGTCGAGTGGTTGAGCTCAGTCGACTCAACACGGTCGCGACCCGCGGGCACGCTGCTCTTTTTGAACCAAACGATCTCTTCATTGTAGAAGCGATTCTTGTAATCGATCCGGAGCGCCAACCACTTGTTCAGGAAAAAGTGCTGGCTGAGATCGAGAGTCACCGTCGGTGCCTGCTTCGTTGCCGCACCCTCTTGCATTTGCTGAGCGTATTCCGTGACACCGGCACCGAGTGACGCCGACATATCGAAGTAAAGGATCGACGAGTTGAGGAAGCTCATCTTCGCGTAGAAGGGAACCCAGTTCACTTGCGCGCCATAGAAGTTCTTCATCTTGTTGTGGTTCGGATAACCGTTTTGCAAACGGAGGCGATCCGCCGCTTTGTTATCTTTCGTGTCCGTGCTTGAGTATGCGAGCTCAACACCCCAACGTTCGCTGAAGTAGTAGCCGAGGTTCGCACCCATGGTCGGGCCGTCGCTCCAAGCGTCGTTGATCAATGTTCCGTAATTCGCCGTGAGGCTGAACCGACCCGCCTTCGAGAAGAGACGGTTTTGAACGACGTTGAAGTCGCTGTCCTTTGCGGCCCAGTATTTTTTCTCGAGATCCGTGACGTCGAGTTTATCGCCCGAAGCCGGGGCTTGTGCGGGAGCCGGCGCTGCTTGAGCAACCGTTCTCTTGTTGGACTGCGCTTGACCCATTTGGGGCGTCAAGAGCGCGAGCATAGATGCAGCAATGATGCAGATATTTGTGTAACGCATAAGAGTCTCCGTTTGAGGACCATTCCCCGAAACCGAAAGACGCCTTGCAGTTACATTCAGATAAACCAGCGTGCTATCAGTACTTCTAATTTGTAGTTAAACCAGTTCTCGTTTGGATACGCCGTTAGTTGACGTACTCAACCGACTCCTTGATATTGTCGTCAAAATTCTTGCGGACTTTATACAGCGGCATGAAGTCGATGCCTCGCTTTTGCACGAGGTAAGATCCATCTGGGTTTCTCACCTGTCCGTCGACGTCGGAGCCATCAAAATTAACGTTCTGAGTTTTACGATATGTCACCTTTTTCGCGAATACCGTCGAACTCGTGAACAGGATCAGAGCGCTTAATAATAAGACTCTCATTTTTTGCTCCTTTTCGCTTCTTGCGGCTTTTCGGCGTTGGCCTGAGCCGGAACGCGAGGCTGCACCGCTTGCTCTAACGACTTAATCTTCGCTCCCAGATCGACCTCGGGGCGCGGTCCTTTGATGGAGCCGCTCTCGAGACCCGACTTCAAGCTCTTATAAGTCGCGAGGGCCTGTGCTGGATTCTTTTGAACCGTCTCAAAAATATACGCGAGGCGGACCCACGGCTGACTTTGCTGGGGATATGCGCTCACGGCTTTCTGGTAGAAGTCGACCGCCTCCGAGCCGTTGCCCTGACGTAGTTTCGTCTCCGCCATTCCGGTCAGCGCCCGATAGTGTTTGCCATCGACGGCGAGAACCCCGGCATAGTGTTTGGAAGCTTTATCAAGTTGCTGATCGCGGTGGTAAATCTCCGCGAGGAACAAATGTCCTTCGAGGAAGCTTGCATCTACACCGAGAGCTTTTTCGATATCAACCATCGCCTTTGAAGTCTCGCCCATCGTGAGTTGAACGTGACCGCGCTGATAATGGAAGAGCGCCGAGCGCCCGCCCGCTTTCTTTTGCGCGAGATCGATCATCCACATCGCGCGCGAGTGGTCACCCATCCCTTCAGAAGCGATGCTGTGGAAGTACGCTCCCCAGGGGGAATCCATGTCGTTTCGCGCGATCAAGTTGGCAACCTGCTCGAGCATGGCCCATTTTTTCTCGGCCACACAGGCGTTGGCACGTGCGACGAGATCCTTCCAATCTTTTGAAGGACCGGCCTGATTCGAGAGCTGAGGTTTTTCGCTTCCGCTCGGGATCGCGCAAGTCGAACGAGCCTCCGTGGGAAGAACCGACGTTGCTCCTTCAAGGTAAACCTGGCTTTTCGCGGCCGCGTTTTTGTCTTCCCCACCGGTCGATGACTTCTCCGTCGTCGCGCATCCGGTGACGAGAAGAGCCGCTCCCAAGAGCGCTACGTATTGGTTTCTCATTGGCCAACTCCCATCTTTGCGAGTTTTCCGAGGATGCCCGAGAACTTCGGAACATAGTGACCCGGCTTGGAGACCTGCACGGCGGGAGCCGTATCAGGCTTCATGTTCAAACGATCGACTTCGCGCTGGAGATCGGCGATCTGGCCATCGCGGAGTTGAGCTTTCTTCGCGGTATCGAGGGCGAGGTTCATCGCCTCGATCCCCTTCTCTTCCATCGGAATCGCGAGCTGCTCGATTTCACCTTTGAAGGCCGCCGCGTCAGCTTCGGGAACTCCCGAGGGGAGACTCATTCCTTTTACCGTCGAAGCGTAGTCGAGATAAATGCCCGCGAGATGCTGGAGCGCCTTGACCGAAGTCGGTGCATCACCGTAGTTGATCGCGGCCTGCATCGCCTTTTGTGCCTTCTCGAGCTTTTCGGTCTTGATCGCGAGGACCATACCGATTTTCTCCATGCGGGCCTTCACGCTCTGCTTGCGGTATTCGTCTTCAAGGACTTGCGCCTGGACGAAGCGCGCGCGAGCGTAAAGATCCTTCGGCAGACCGTCGCGACCGATGATCCGCTTCGCGGTATTAAATCCTTTTTGATGATCGCCTTTCGCGAAGGCTTCTTCCGCTTGCTCCACGACCATGCGGCTCGAGTGGGGCTCAACACCCATTTTAGTAAACTCACCTTCGAGGTGAGCGAGAATTTTTGAGTCGCCGAGCTCTTTCGCCACGACCGCGGATTTCTCAAGGAAGCGGATCTGCTCCGGCTTCTTTTTTCCCTCTGCGAGTTTCATGTACATCTGGATCGCGCGGGCTTTGCCGCCGCTCAATGCAAAGAAATCCGCAGCGACTTCACGCCAGTGGTCTTGCTTGTTCGTTTCAACGAGGGCGAGATTCAGGAGAACCCGGCCCGCGA
>SXSP01000314.1 GCA_005792225.1 Bdellovibrionales bacterium
CCGTGTTGTGCGCCTGATAAAAAGGCATGAGGAGGAGCATGTCGGTGAAAACAAGATAGCCGGCGGGTTTCACGGAAGACAATTTGTCGTAGTACGACGGCGCTCCGTAGTGAAGAGCGAGATTGAAATCGATGATCGGTCCGCTCAGAATCACATCCGGCCCGACGATTTTTAGTCCATATGTGAGAAGGTTTGTACTTGCGTCAACTCCGGGGATGTCTTCTTTGAACTCGGATTGACCTACTAGAACGCCAACGTATCGAGAGAAGAAAACCGGCAGATCCTTACGTGGACGATCGTGCTTCGCCTTTGCAGGAGCCTTGGCGCCCGCGCGCTTTTTCTTCGCCGCTCCTTCGGTCACGACATCAATGTCGACGATGTATCCGTAGCGATTGCCCACTTTCACCTTGTGGAACTTCGCCATCTGACCGGTCACGCCTTTTGATACGCGGATCTTTTGTCCCGCCGGGAGAGTCGCGATGACGTCAGCATCGAAGTCAGGTTGAGTGTAAACTTGAGCCCCGTCGGTTTGTACAATCGCGGCGACTCCCGACTGCTGTTGAGCTCCCGCAACCGAAGATGCGAAGAGACCAACGCAGATCAAGATGAGAACCACCAGGCCGCGCACCATCACTGAAACCGCATGCCCCAAACTCGAGTAAACGCCTCGATCACGATTCGCGAGCTCATCTTACTCTTGCCCACGCGGCGATCCTCAAAAACGATGGGCACTTCAACGCCCTTGAATTTGCATTTCAAACTCCGGTACTTGAGCTCGATCTGAAAGCTATATCCTTCCGAACGTACTTGATCGAGTCCGATCGTTTCGAGGACATTACGCTTCCAAGCATTGAATCCGCCCGTCCAATCACGGAGGGGATAACCGAGAATCATTCGGGCGTAGAGACTTCCACCACGCGAGATGATTTTACGCATGAGACCCCAATTCACCGTACGTCCGCCATCGACGTAACGTGAACCGACGGCAAAATCTGTCGTACTGACCGCTTTGAGAATTTGCACCAGATCTTCTGGTCGGTGTGAGAAATCGGCATCCATCTCAACGAGTGTGTCGTAACCGCGCTCGAGACCCCAGCGGAAAGCCGCGATGTACGCTCGACCGAGTCCCTGCTTTCCGGGCCGCGAGAGAAGCTTCAAACGACTTTGATCGCCGCCGCTCTTCTCAATTAACTCCCGCACGATCTGCCCCGTACCGTCGGGCGAGTTGTCGTCAACGACGAGAACGTGCACGTTCGAGTCAGTCGCATTGATCACCGCTGTGGTGATCGCCTCGACATTTTCTTTTTCGTTGTAGGTCGGAATGATGACTAAGGATTTCATGATATTGGCATGAAGCGTACCGGCTAACCCCGTGCAGAACAAGGGATGACGCGCAAATCCTGATCACGTGAAACTCAAACGCGCAGATCCGTGCGCGCGCCCTTCTTACCCTTCTTCTTCACGACCACCGGCAGCTGAAGCGGAGAAAACACCGCGAGAGGATCCTCCCGCCGCTGATCAAGAAACGCTTTCACCTGTGCCGCCGCGACTTCGGGTTTCTTCTTATAAACTACGGGATCAAACCCGCAATGCGGACAAGGAATCGAAAGACGCCACCGAACGAGAATAAAAATTTCGGCAAAACCCAGACCAAAGGCGAAGAACATGATCGCCCGTGGATCTAGGTCCTGCCAACAAATGATGCTGAGAAGAAAACTCGCGCCGGCCGCGAGAGAAGCATCAACGAAAGAAACGTGCTTCTTGCGGTAAATCCTGCGCTCACTTCGGCAGAAGGCGCAGTAACACTGCTTGGTCGTATGGAACATGACTTCATTCTCTCAGCTTCCCGATTCGATGTAAACGCTTCCTGGACTGGCCGCCGCCGACACAGCCCATGCTAAACTTGAGAGACAAGGAAAGGACGTGATCCATGCAAGGTACCTGGTTCCGCGCGGCCATTTGTCTACTTGCCCTGTCGACCGCGACGGTCGCCCCGAAAGCCTGGAGCTTCGACGACGAAGAAGAAACCTACAGCTACGACGTCATCGTCAACAGCCTGAACCGCCAAGTCGAGTCGCAAGACCAAGCCACCTCCCGCGCGCGCAACACGAACGTCACAAGCAACGACCCGTTCGAAAACGTCTGGATGCACGCGGGAGCCGGCCTCGTGAACGTCACCCAAACCATCGATTACGACGACGGATCAAAAGCCTACCTCAATCAAAAAGGTGTACAGGCTTCCCTCGGCATCGATCTCTTCTCACCCAACTGGATGGCCGAAGGCACCGTTCGCAGCTTCGATGACAACGAAGACACGTCAACCCAAGTCTCCCTGAAAGAATTCGAGCTCAAGATCTTCTTTAAAGACCGCATGGCTAAAAACCTCGGCTACCGCGTCGGCGGCGGCCTCTCCGGCCGCTACATGACAATCACCCGCCAAGGTCTGGAAACCCTCGACTACTCCACTCCCTCAAGCGTAGGGACCGTCGGTATTGATCTCTTCCTGACCGACCGATTTAGTCTCGGCGCCGAAATCTCCGCGCGAAGCGCGATGATCGCCGAAACCCTCGACCGCAGCTCGCTCGACGGCACCCTCCGCCTGGATGCACACTTCTGATGAACGCCATCACCATCTCCGCACTCGCAGGTTCAATGGCCGTGGTCATCACCGCGGTCATCCGCTTCGCCCTCCGTCGCGCGCGCCTCGCCCGATTCAAGGGACTCGAACTCCGACCCAACTGCCTCCTCACACGCTACCCAATCGTCTTTGTTTCTAAACAAAAAAGTTTGTTCCGCATCTTCGACGAGTGGAACGACATCCCCAAGTACCTGCGCGAACACGGCTACGACGTCATGATCCTCACCCCCGTCCCCGGCTACGCGCTCCCGTCAGTCCTCGGCGCCCTCGAAGAACTCACCACCAAGTGCCACCTCATCGCCGGCGACTCCCACCGCGGATTACTGGATCAACTTGCATCGCATCCCAAGGTCTGTTCGCTCACCCACGTCAAGTCGACCCCCTCCCCCGACCGAACACGCATCCGCGCCGAGGACCTCCGCCCCACTTCCATCGAGACCTTTGAACTCGATCGCAAATCCTCCCGCTCGCCCTGGGAAGTCGAAGCGAAATTCCTCGATTTCGCCATTTCGCTTGCCGAACGCGACGCCGGATGGTGCGATTAAGAAATGAACGAAGCGCGCGCCGTAAGCTCCGTCAGTCGCCTCCAGGATCTTCCATTCCTGCTCCTCTCCTTCGCCCGTAACCCCGTGGCAACGATGAAGATCCCCATGCGCCTCACCTGGCCCGCCGTATTCTCCCTCCAAATCGGCACCGCCATGATCTCAGGCGCCCTCGCCGGAGCCCTCGGCCGCAATTTCTGGGACTTCCTCGCCGGAATCCTCCTCTTCCCCGTCACCAGCCTCGCAATCGGATTTGTTTACTCCGGCTTTCTCTTCTCATTCTTCTCGATCTTTACCTCTACCTTCCTCGACTTCCGCCGCCTGCACTCCATCGTTGCCATCAGTCTCAGCCCCTACTTCTTCGCGCACATCTTCTCCGGCTTCCTGCCTCCGATGGATTTGATCGGCTTCGCACTCACGGCAATCCTCATGATCGTCGGTCTCGTTGAG
>SXSP01000315.1 GCA_005792225.1 Bdellovibrionales bacterium
GCGCGTGGGATCTTCGCCCTCGCGCTTCAGCGGGAACACTCCGGCCGTGTACGGAAACTCACCCGGAACGTTTTCGAGGCGCAAAAAGCGCAGTCGATCTCCCCAATCGGAAAGCTTAGGCGTGACGACGCGGCGGATTTTGGTTCCGCTCAAGGACGTGCGCACGAGCGGCTGACGAACCGCCTTATCGCGAACGTAGTACACGTACTCGTCGCCAGCGTACGACTCGATCAGTTTTTGCCAGCCCATGAGGTGTTTGTAGTTTTCCTCGCCGAGCGAGGCGCGGAGTTTTTCGGTTACCTTCTGCGCATGCGATTCGATGGCCTTCGCGGTCTCGGAGTAAGTGGCGACTTTCTCGATGGCTCCAAGGAGACTCGCGGTTTCGGCGAGTTCTTCGGTTTTCTTTTTGTATCCGCGAACGGTCGCGGTGATTTCGGCAAGATAGTTCTGACGCTCCGGCGGAACGATCGTCTTGCGGGTGACACCCTTGATGCCTCGGCGGTAGTCCTCTTTTAGTTTCCAGAAGTCAGCCCGGTCGGGTTGTTTTGCCGCGAGTGTCTCGGTCAGGCGGAAGAAGAGTTGGTTACAACCCTCATCGTTAAATTGCGCGGCCTGCGTGAGGAAAACCGGCAAGAGGTCGTCATCACCCATCGTGAATTGCTTGCGCGAGCGACGATATTGTTTGCGCACGTCGCGGAGGGCATCGAGCGAACCGCGACGATCCGCCTTGTTGATCGCGATGAGATCCGCGAAATCGATCATGTCGATTTTTTCAAGTTGGCTTTGCGCGCCGAACTCCGACGTCATTACGTACAGGGAGAGATCGCAAATTTCGGTGATCGCATTTTGCGCCTGCCCGATTCCGGATGTTTCGGCAATCAAGAGATCGAAGTCGAGAGTCTTCATGAACTCGAGCATCTTCGGAAGACTCGCGGCGATTTCGGAGCCAGATCCGCGGCTCGCCACCGAACGCATGAAAGCACCTGGTCGCGAGAGCGAGTTCATACGAATGCGGTCACCAAGGAGAGCTCCGCCCGTTTTACGTTTTGAGGGATCGACGCAGACGACGCCGACTTTGAGGTCAGGATAAGCATTCAAGAGACGCTGCACTAACTCGTCGACAAGTGACGATTTGCCAGCCCCGCCGGTTCCCGTCACTCCGAGAACGACCGGAGCGGCCACTGAACGACGTTTGAAACCCGCGAGGCCCGAGACGATCTCAGGTGGAACGGGTTTTCCCTGCTCAAGGCTCGAAAGAGCCACGCCGAGTTGGCGATGCGGGAGATCGGGACGAAGCTTTAACTTTTCAGTCCCGGAAGCGCCGGCTTTGGCCGCGGACTTTGCGAGAACGTCGAAGTCGCTCGTTTCGATGATCATTCGAATCATCCCCTCAAGGCCCATGCGGCGGCCGTCTTCGGGATGAAAGATTTGGGCGATTCCGTAGTTTTCGAGTTCACGCTTTTCGTCGTGAACGATGACGCCGCCACCGCCGCCCCAGATTTTGACGTAACCGGCTCCCGCTTCATCGAGGAGATCCTTCATGTAGCGGAAGTACTCCATGTGCCCGCCTTGGTACGAGCTCACGCAAACGGCTTGTGCGCCCTCCTGCAAAACGGCAGTGACCACATCGAGGACCGAACGATTGTGTCCGAGGTGAATGACTTCGGCGCCCGCATCTTGCAAGAGCCGTCTCATCAAATTGATGCTCGCATCGTGACCGTCGAAGAGACTCGCGGCCGTGACCACGCGGACGGCGTTCTTGGGTTTATACGGCAATGCCTGCGGCTGGAGCTGTACGGTTTCGGTCGCGTTTTGCTGAGACATTATTTTCCCTTGAAACTTGGCTTACGCTTTTCGAGGAAGGCCGACACGCCTTCCGTCTTATCTTCCGTCGCGAACAGCTCGCCGAACAAGCGGGCCTCGAGTGAGTTCGCTTCTTCTTCAGTGTGGCTGGCGCCCTCGTGAATGGATTTTTTAATTTTCGCCACCGCAATCGGGGCGCGAAGCCCGATCGTTTTCGCCGTCTCTAGAGCCGTAACGAGGAGAACAGACGGTGGAACGACTTTTTGAACGAGACCGATTCGGAGCGCATCGTTCGCGTCGATCATCGCGCCCGTGTAAGTCATCTCGCGCGCTTTCGCGACGCCGACTCGCCGAGGCAGTCGAACGGTACCGCCGTAGCCGGGCATCAATCCCAGCGTGCATTCGGGCAAACCAAACTTTGCATTTTCGCTCGCGTAGATGAAATCGCAAGCGAGCGCGAGTTCAAGACCG
The DNA here is from genome assembly GCA_005792225.1 of Bdellovibrionales bacterium. GTDB lineage: Bacteria > Bdellovibrionota > Bdellovibrionia > Bdellovibrionales > JAMPXM01 > SXSP01. The sequence continues at coordinate 2,275 of SXSP01000315.1, forward strand.
CCGCCCAACGCGAAACCGTTCACGGCCGCGATGACCGGAACTTTCAATTGCTCAAGCCGCGTGAAGAGTGATTGCCCACGCTTTGCGAGATCCGCGGCACCGCTCGTATTCATCTCGACGAATTCTTTGATATCGGCTCCGGCGACGAAAGCTTTCTCGCCCGCGCCGGTCAAGACGACCGCGCGAATTTGCGGCGAACTCTCGATCCACGTGATCAGCGAATCGAAGGCCTTTAAGACCGACGAGTTGAGAGCGTTCATCGATTCGGGACGGCTCACGGTGA
>SXSP01000038.1 GCA_005792225.1 Bdellovibrionales bacterium
ATGTTGTGCAGGCGATCGGCGAGCTTCACGAGAACGACGCGAACGTCTTTTCCCATCGCGACGATCATCTTGCGGATGTTCTCACCCTGCTTTTCGTGGGTGTTGCGAAAACTGATCTTCGAGATTTTCGTGACGCCATCGACGAGCTCAGCGATCGGCTTGCCGAATTCTCTCTCGATGTCGGCAAGTGTTGCGTGCGTGTCTTCGACCGTGTCGTGAAGAAGACCGGTTGCGATCGAGGCAAGATCCAAATGAAGATCCGCCAGGATCGCCGCGACTCCGAGCGGATGCGAAATATAAGGTTCACCGCTCCGGCGGATTTGACCTGTGTGAGCTTTCTCTGAGAATGCGTAGGCTTTTTCGATGAGGCTCAGGTCGGCTTGCGCCCCGAAGTAACCACGAATGCGCTCGCACAATTCCTCTACGGTCTGTGGGGACCTCTCGGAGATCGAGTCGTCATTGTGAAATTCGAGCATTCTTGGTTATCCCGCGAGTCGTCCAGGAGCACAATCAGAGTGGATACTGACTTTCAGAATACCTGATTCGCCGCCTAAACTCCAACGCGAGTCAGGTCGGGCACGACATGAGACCCGGGAGCCTCTCAAATTAAGGCACCGAGTGGTCAAAACGGGCTGTCGACTCTCTGGTTCTCTGGTGACTTTCTCTGGCTACTTTTTCTGGGAATTAGCGGTTCAGATCTTTTTCGATCTGTTTTTGGCGCTCGAGCGGATCCGCCGTTTGGTTGTCGAAATGAACGGAGCCCGAAGCGACTTCGCGAAGGGCATTCACGATGTACTTGTTGTTTCGGCCCGAGACAGTCGGTGAAGAACCTTTGAGGAGTTGCTTCGCGCGTTTTGAAACGAGCAAAACCAAGGCAAAGCGGTTATCGACTTTATCCAAGCAATCTTCAACCGTAACGCGTGCCATTTAGAACCTCCGTCGATTTGCCGCTTCTCGTACCATGACCAAAACCATTAAGCCAGAAGTGTCGGCTCGAAACAATGGGCTCCCCTTAAGGAACCCACCAGGAAATGGGTCTCTCGACCCACCCGGCCACTGCCGGCCGCCGACTTCCGCCGGTTTTCCCATCCGCCTTCAAACCCGTCTGCAATTTGCTGAAGCTCTAGTTATTACCGACGTGCGAGCAGATCTTCAATAATTTTCTTAAACTCTTGATAAGATTTATCAAATTGATCGTTCACGAGTTGAAAGTCGAACTCGCCGGCTCGCTGGATCTCCCGCTCTGCGTTAGCCATCCGGACTTCGAGGTCAGATGGCACTTTTCCGTCCCGCTTTGTGACTCTCCGCCTCAATTCTTCGATCGAGGGTGGCAGAATGAAGATCGTTGCCGCATCAGGAAACTTCCGTTTGAAGGTGGACGCGCCTTGAACATCGACGTCCATAATGATGACTTCGTCCTTCGCCCACGCATCTTCCAGCTGATGATACGGAGTGCCGTAAAGGTTCTCGTGAACGACCGCCCACTCGACGAAAAACCCCTGCTCACGTAACTCAAGAAACTTTTCTTTGGAGACATAGTGGTACGGATGACCCTCGGACTCCCCGGCTCTCATGCCGCGGGTCGTGTACGTGATCGTATCGCGCAGCCTGGGAATCTCGGCCGTGATGCGGTCCACGAAGCTTGATTTACCAGCTCCGCTCGGCGCAGCGATGATGATCATCCGAACTTTCATGGGACTCCTGCTTCGGCCACGTGACCGTTCATTCGACGTTTTGAACTTGTTCGCGAATTTTCTCCACAATGGTCTTCGCGTCAACAACTAGGCTCGTGAGTTTTGCAACCTGACTCTTAGAGCCAATCGTGTTGACCTCTCGCAGGAGCTCCTGTGCGTAGAAATCCAGCTTTTTGCCTTGCGGCTCATCGCTCTTGAGCAACTGCCGGTAGGCCCGCACGTGCTCGCGGAGCCTCGAGAGTTCCTCGGAAATATCGGCGCGGTCGAGTTGCATGGCGACTTCTTGCGCCATTCGATGATCATCGACGAGCCCATTGAAGCCGAGCTTCTGAAGGCGATCCCGAAGACGACGATCGAGTTCCGCGTTTGCCTCGGCGCGGAGATTCAGCATCCCATCGGCGAGTTTCTCCAGGCGAAGACAGAGACTTTGAAGCTCAGTCTGCAGCGCCTTGCCCTCTCGAATCCTCTCCTCGTCACAAGCATCCGCCGCTTCGGCGATGAGAGCTTTGAGGAGTTTCTTTTCGACGTCACTGGCTTCGATGCGCTCTTCGACTTTCATGACATCAGGAACGCGAGAGAGCATCTCGAGCGAAGGCTCGGCCGGAAGCTTCAGCGCCTTTCCGAGCTTGCGGTAGCCTTCGAGCCACTTTTGCGCGAGCTCGGTGTTGACGCTGATTTCCGCCACTGAATCGGTGCGCCCACGGTTGATATAGACGTCGACCGTACCCCGCGAGAACCGGCCGGCGATCACGGCCTTGAGTTCGTTTTCCATCCCAGAGTATTCGCGAGGAAGATGCACCCGCGTCTCGAGATAACGCCCGTTGACCGCGCGGATGGAGACATCCAGATCAACGCTCACACCTGGTTTTGAAGATTTCTTTTGAGTCTTTCGGTTCGCGCAACGGCCGAAGCCGGTCATGCTCTTCATATGCGCCCCAGTTTGTGTCGGCCCTCGTGACCGAGTCAAGTTGCGAGCTGTGCGAGAGCGAATTCGATCGCGCGCTCCGCTTCCGCCTCGGCGTCAAACCAGCGGATCGAAGCGTCTCGCTTGAACCATGTCATCTGGCGTTTCGCGAGTTGCATGGTCGCGGTGATGATCGCGGGCTCAAGTTCCTCTCGAGAGAGGGAGCCCTCAAGGTAAGCTTGAGTTTCCTTGTAGCCGACGCTGTAGAGCGGGCCCCAATTGCCGAAGCCTCGCTCCCGGAGAGCTTTAACTTCCTCGATGAGGCCCAAAGAGAGCATCTTTTGGGTTCGAATCGTGACCCTCTCCCGGAGTCGCTCCCTGGACACGCTGAGACCCATCTTCGCGACTCGGAAGGGGGCGGGCTCGCGGGCGGCTTCGAACTCAGCGCGCATCTGCGACAACGTTCGGCCATCGTTCGAGGCCCTCAAGATTTCGAGAGCCCGGAGAACGCGGTAACGATCGTTGACCTGGATGCGCGCTGCCGCCTCGGGATCGCGCTCAGTCAGTTCCGCGTGAAGCGGAGCCGGGCCCGTGGCCTCCATCTCTTCTTCAAGCTTCGTGCGGACGACCTCGGGAACTTTCGGAACCTCGTACATCCCCTTTTCGAGGGCCTGCACGTAGAAGCCGCTTCCTCCCACCGCAAGAAAGTTCTTAGCGCCGGGCTCGATCACCTTGATTGCGTCACGTCTGAAGTCGCCCGCGGTGTATTCGCCTCCGAGCGCGACGTGTCCCACGAGGTGATGCGGAACTTTCGTGAGCTGTTCGTGCGAGGGTTTCGCCGCTCCGATGTCGACGCCATCGAAAAATTGAACGCTATCGCAATTGATGATTTCCGAGCGTGAACGCACGGCAATTTCGACGGCGAGATCAGACTTCCCACTCGCCGTGGGACCAAGAACGAAGAGAAGAAGAGGCCGACTCATACGATGCGACCGAAGTCCCTCTCGAGTTTCGCAAACGGATAATCGACGGAGACTGGCCGCCCGTGCGGGCAGAAACTGGAAAGTGCGAACTCATCCATCTGGATGAGAAGGCTCTTCATCTGCTCGTGACTCAAGGCCTGCCCCGCGCGCACGACGGAATGGCAGGCCATGGTCGCGCAGAGGTCCGAGACCTTTTTCTCGAGTGCGAAGCTTCCGCCTTTTTCGGAAATTTCTCGCGCCAACGTCGTCAGCGATTGCGCGAGGGCCGCCTCCGAGATGAGCGACGGGCGGGAGCGCACGGCGATCGATTGGGGACCGATCTGATCCAGCGAAACACCGAGCTTTTCAAGATCGCTTGCAACCGAGAGCAGAGCCTCGGCACCGTCGGCCTCGAGTTCGACCGTGAGTGGGATCAAAAGATTTTGGACGTCGACTTCCCCACCCTTCCAGGCACGCATGAGGCGCTCGTAGGCAACGCGCTCGTGAGCCGCGTGCTGATCGACGAGAACCAAACGATCTTGGTCTTGCGCCAAGATGTAAGTGAGATTCGCCTGACCGAGAACTTGCAATCGAGACCAGGGTCCCAACTTTTGCGAGAGGGGTACGGACTCCGAAGGCGCGCGAGCGGCCTTGGCCGCGTGAGCTTCCACCGCTTGGACGATGGCGTCTTGTTTTTGCCTGAAGACAACGGAATTAAACTCCGGAGCCTCAAAGCGTCCTGTCGAAAATTGAGGTGCCGTCGAAAGATCCGCCGTTGACGATTGAGGCGTGACCGCGGATTGAGGGCTCGCCTGGTAGGGCCGCGTGAGATCCGCGACCGAAAGTTTTCTGACCCGCTCTTCGATTTTCGGCGCTGGCTTTTGCTCAAGCCAAGGCGCGCGCTCGAGCGCCTCGCGCAGGCAGCGATTGACCGCGCGAAATGCGGACTGCTGATCACGAAACTTCACTTGCGATTTTGTCGGGTGAATATTGACGTCCACTTCGCCCGAAGGTGCCTCGAGTCTCACGATGGCAATCGGATATTCTCCGTGCATGAGGAGTCCGCGGTAAGCGTCCACCACGGCCGCTTGGAGTCCCTTATCCTGCACCCAGCGTTTTTGCACGAAAGAGAGAATGCTCCGCGCGTTTCCGGTGACATCGTGCGGACTCGCGAAGACGATATCCGCTCTGTAATCGTCATAAGTGAATTGATTCTCGTAGAGCTTCTTGACGTCGAGGACCTGCTTGGCACGTTCAAGAAACGATTGAGCCGCGGGCCAGATGTTTTCGAGTTTTCCCTTCGTGCGAAGACGAAATTCGACGGTCTCGTTTGCGAGCGCGAGCGCTCGGAGAGTCGCTTTGATCTGCGATGTCTCTGCCGTTTCGCTCTTCAAGAACTTAAGTCGCGCCGGAACATTGGCGAAAAGTTCCTCGACGAGCACCGTCGTTCCGGGGTTTCCTCCAGTGGGTTCCACTTCTGAAATTTTTCCGAACTCCGAAAGCACTCGGTTCGCGGTTTCCGTTCCCTGAGGTCTCGATTGAAGAGTTAAACGACTGACGGCCGCGATTGACGCGAGTGCCTCTCCGCGAAATCCAAAAGTATGCAGGCTCCAGAGATCATCCGCGGCCGCGATCTTGCTCGTCGCATGTCGCGCGAGCGCGAGTTTAAGATCCCCGGGAGAGATGCCCTTGCCGTCATCGGTCACGCGCACCCGGCGTCCACCTTGATCGAATTCAATTTCGATCGACTTCGCCCCGGCGTCGATCGCGTTCTCCACGAGTTCCTTCACGAGGTGCGCGGGCCGATCCACCACCTCGCCGGCGGCGATCTGGTCGACGACTTCGGAGGGCAGAAGATGAATCGTGTCAGGAGAAGGAGTGGCTTTCGACATGCCGCGAAGACTAACAAAAACCCGCGAACGCTGTCTATCAGAACTCCGACAGAATCGCGGCCTGAACCACCTTATAGGACTGCTTTTCGATGAGGTACTTGCCCTCGAGCCGCAGGCCCACGGGACCAAAACGGAAGGCAAATCCAGCCATTAAACTTAATCCCACGTTGAATGTCGTGAGATCCTGCGCCTTATTCGCGCTCACGACGCGAAAGCTCGAGAGGACGCCGAGAGGCCCCGCCCCCAACAATACCGCCGTGTTGTGAGCCTG
>SXSP01000316.1 GCA_005792225.1 Bdellovibrionales bacterium
AAATATTTTGGTGCCAAATCCAGATTGTCCGTTCAACATGTCGATCCCAACCAATCGGGACTCAATTTTGGGCAAGGCCGATCGGTTTTACTCCTGACTTCGAAAGAGGCGCTTTCCCTGAAGTCGCATCCTGAACTCGTCAAAGCGATTCAAGGACAAGATATCAAGCTCTACATCAACGATCAGCTCACGAACAACATCAACGTGTTCAACTACCGAAACCCAGAAGCCGTCGCGAACGCTTTGAAATCGCAATCAACGAACGATCTGACCGACATCAAAGCTCAGATGGAAAAACTGGGAATTGGGAAGAATACCACCCCCATCTATTATGATCCGACCAAACCTGAAGGACGAATGCTGCAGACGACGAAACCGCGAGAGCAGAAGTTCGCGGTCGACGACGCCGTCGACAGGATTGCTCCAAAACAACTCCAGGCGGACGAAGTGTTAAGCAAAAATCCGACTGACGACATACTTCTCCTGGGAACTCGTGAGCTGCACTTAGAGAGCTTGCAAAAAACGAATGAGAGAGTTGGTCGTCTTCTCGACAAAGCGCGAAGTTACGCCGAAAAAAACGGCTTTGATAAAGATCTTTATTTTTATTCTCATAGCGATGAGAAGAGCACCGTCCTCTTAAAGAAGATTTTAACTGACTCTTACGGGATCTCTCCGGCCCAGTTCGTAACACCCAAGGACAAGATTCCGAAGAGCGCAAAAAAACCCATGCTTCTCGTCGTCGACGATTTCGTCGGTTCTGGGGAGTCTGTTAAAATCTTCATGGATTACGCCAGAAAGGCAACCAAAGGAGGCGACGCTACACCTTCGGTTCATGCATTCGTACCCTTTGCAACCGCCAGTGGCGCAGCGAAAGTGGGAGCCAAGTCAAAAGCATTCGTCGATGTCGAATTGCCGTCCGTCACAAAAACTTTGACTGCCTCGGAGATGAAAAATCGGAGCGGAGTGAACCTGGGCGGAGGTTATGAAGGCTCAAACACAGCTGTGGGATTTGAATACATGGCGCCCGACAACAATATATTACAGATCTTGCCTCTGCTCGAAACTTGGACAGTCAAGACTGGTATCAAGTATTGGTGATGCGCCCGCAGTGTAACAGTCGAATTCAAACTAAATAAAACGAGTTTCGTTGCCCGAAATTTGGATTGAAATCCATCCGCGAACGAGCGAAAGTCAGTTCTCTCAAACGTTTCTTGTTTTCACCCTCACGCTGAATTTTTTGCCGAAGTCGGTGCTCACGTGGCCGAAGATTGGCACCTGATGCGGCATGAATCTTGGTAACGAGGGATAAGAAATCGGTCGTTTGAATCCGGCACGATCATGGAGTTCTTAGTTCATGTCCTTTTCGAAATCCGCGGCACTTTTTTTAGCTCTCGTCGCCCTCGGCTCGGCCTTGGGATGCGGGAAGGAAACGCGCGGGTTTGATCCAAATACGGGACCTTCGGGTGATTCGCGCCGGGTCGGAGCGCAAAACAAACAATCGGCCGAGGCACGGAAAGTTCTCAGCGGCCCTTGGTGCTCGGTCGTTGAAGGCCGGAGTCTGCTCCGTCGCATGGTGTTTCTTCCGAACGGCGCGCTCTGGGTGGATTTTTATACGATCCATGAGAGCCGCCGCGGAGACCGAGTTGAACGGGTTGGCGGAACTTGGGGGCTCGAGGATCAAAAGCTCATGCTCCGCTACGGGGGCGAAACCCAAATCCATTTTATTGCAAAGTCGCGGCGCCCGCACGTTCTGCTCTTGAAGCAAACTCCTGAGGCATCGGAGCGAGCCAGTTCCTTTATGTTGCATTGTGATTAGGCATTTGAGGCTTAGGATCCCAAATGGCGCAGCGCTCATCATGAATCCTGGCAGAAGTCTGACAGAATCCTGACGAAAGAGATGGTACCACCGGGTCAAACGTTTGGAGGATTCTTCATGAAACGCTTCGGGACATTCGTTCTCTCTGCCCTCTTTTCGATCTCGGCCATGGCAGCCGTAAACATTAACGGTGCGGGCTCGACGTTCGCGGAGCCGCTTTACACGCGCTGGATGTCTGACTTCGAAAAGTCAGAAAAAGCCGCGAATTTTAATTATCAGGGTGTCGGAAGCGGCGCCGGTATGAAGCAGATGATCGAAGGCACGGTCGACTTCGCCGGAACCGACGATCCGATGAAAACAGAAGACGCGGCGAAAGCGAAAGCCGGCGTGATTCACGTTCCGATCGCCATCGGTGCGGTTGTCGTGAGCTACAACCTTCAACTCGAAAAGCCGCTCCGCCTGAATGGGCCGGTGACGGCAAAGATCTTCAACGGAACAATCAATAAATGGAATGATCCCGAGATCGCGAAACTCAATCCGGGTCTCAAGCTTCCCGATCAGGCCATCGCGGTCGCGACTCGCTCTGACGGAAGCGGAACGACGGCGGTCTTCTCTGAGTACTTGGCTAAAGTGAGCCCTGAATGGCAGGGTAAAAACGGCAAAACCGTAAATTGGTTCCCGCAAAGCTTGGGAGCCAAGGGTAACGCTGGAGTCACTGGCCTCATTAAACAAAACGCAGGCACCGTTGGATACGTTGAACTCGTTTACGCTCTGGAGAACAAGCTCCCGATCGCTCACCTCCAAAATAAAGCCGGCGAGTTCGTGGAGCCGACGGCGAAATCGGCATCGGCGGCAGGTCAGGGCATCAAGAAAGAAGCCGTTGAAAAACAATTCAAGGTGTCTTTGACGGATAGCGCGCAAAAAGGCGCTTATCCTATTTCGGCTTTCACTTGGATGCTCGTCTATGACAAGATGCCGAAAGAAAAAGGCACTGAAATCGTGAAGTTCGCGAAGTGGATCTTGAGCGATGCCGCTCAAAACACGGCCGCGTCCATCAACTATGCCGCCGTTCCTAAGGACGTGCGCGCGGAAGTGCTGAAGAGCCTCGATAAGGTGAAATTGGATTGACGATTCTCAGCCAAATCTTATTTGGTCGCGCGGGACATAGCGAAGTCAGGTCATCTGACTTCGCTTTCGTCTTTGGTCTCAGAATTCTCGCGCTCGCGGTCATCGGAATTTTTATTTCGATCGTCGTCTTTCTCTACATTCGCTCGCAGCCCGTTCTCGCGCGCGACGGTCTTCAGTTCTTCTACAGCCAAGAGTGGAATCCAAGCGAAGAGCAATATGGCGCACTCCCCTTCATCTTCGGGACACTCGTGACTTCTCTCGTCGCGCTCATCCTCGCGGTCCCCGTCTCGATCGGGTCTTCTATTTTTCTCACGGAACTTGCACCTTCGTGGATCGCGAAGCCTGTCGGCTTCTTGATTGAGATGCTCGCGGCGATTCCCAGTGTCGTCTATGGTCTTTGGGGAATCTTCGTTTTAGCCCCGTTCGTGCGCGAATACATTCAACCGGTGCTCGGAAACAACTTGGGTTTCCTTCCGCTCTTTCAGGGCCCTCCGTTCGGTATTGGTATTTTCACGGCCGGATTGATTCTCGCGGTGATGATTCTTCCGACGATCACCGCGGTTTGCCGCGAAGTTTTTCTCGCGATTCCGAGGAGCACGCGTGAAGGGGCTCTCACCCTGGGGGCGACTCGCTGGGAAACGATTCGCCTCGCTGTCTTACAGACGGCGATTCCCGGCATGCTCTCTGCGATCATCCTCGGTCTCGGCCGCGCCATGGGCGAGACGATGGCGGTGACGATGCTTATCGGCAACCGCGCCGTGATCTCAAGTTCGTTGTTCGCTCCGGGTGCGACGATGGCGAGCGTGATTGCCAACGAATACCCCGAGGCGTCCTCCGACATGCACTTGGCAGCGCTCACGGCGATTGGCCTTGCGCTCTTTTTGGTTTCGCTCGTCGTTAACGGCGTCGCACGCTGGGTGATCGCCTTCTATCGCGGACGGTTCAACGTATGATCAACGTCGCTCGAATCGATCAACATCTCTCGCTCAGGCGGAGATGGAAAAACCACTTCATGCTCGGTCTCGTCACACTCGCGGCGATCACCGCGATTCTTCCGCTCATGATCGTGTTCTTCCACATCCTGAAAGAGGGTTTGCCCGCGCTGAGCTTTGAGTTCTTCACTTCGCTCCCCGCGCCGACGGGTCAACCCGGCGGCGGTATGGGGAATGCGATCGCCGGAAGCGCCATCTTGGTCGCGCTCGCGAGCGCCGTCGCAGTTCCGATCGGTGTGTTGGGAGGAGTCTACCTCTCAGAATATGCCGACGGTCAGGTCGCCAATCTCTTTCGCTGGACGACGGATCTCTTGACGAGTCTCCCGAGCATCGTCGTAGGTCTCTTTGTTTACGCCACGGTGGTTGCTCCGTTTAAATCGTTTTCGGCTTACGCGGGTGCGGCGGCTCTCGCGATTCTGATGGTTCCGATTGTTGTGAAAACGACCGAAGAAGTTTTAAAACTCATGCCCCAGCATGTCCGTGAGGCAGGCCTTGCCCTAGGACTTCCGCGCTGGCGCGTGATTCTTTTTGTCGTGCTCCGCGGGCGTCTTCCCGCGGTCATGACGGGCGTCATTCTCGCGCTCGCACGCATCGCGGGTGAGACGGCGCCGCTCTTGATCACGGCCTTCGGAAATCGCAATTGGCCGCAGGCTCTCTCGGAGCCCACGCCGTCGCTTCCGGTCCAAATTTTCAATTATGCGATTAGTCCGTTTGCCGACTGGCAGCGACAGGCTTGGGCCGGCGCCTTAACTCTGGTCTTTCTTGTCTTCGCGTTGAATCTCGTGGCAAGACTTTGGCTCGCACGCGATGCTTCGGGGAGGAGCGCATGACGCTCTCGGCAACTAACTTGCCACTGCTTTCGATCAAGAATCTGAAGGCCTACTACAAAGACCATTTAACGGTGAAGGGCGTCTCGTTCGACGTTCAAACCAATCAAATCGTCGCGCTCATCGGCCCGTCGGGCTGCGGACAATCGACGCTC
>SXSP01000317.1 GCA_005792225.1 Bdellovibrionales bacterium
CGAGTAGGATCCACTCACGTCTGCCATGAGCGGAATCGAGAGGAAAAGAATGAAAACGATGGAAACGACGCGAAACACGGCTGAATCCTCCGTGTTCCATCGTTTCGTTTTAGACGAAGAGGGTCAAGGCTGAACAAAGCAAATGAGGCATCGAGCATCTGCGCACGAGGCGACGCCATTCTAATACGATTGTTCCGTCGTGGAATCGCCTCGCGCAACGGAGCCGTAGTCGTCGCCGAGAACAACTTCTTCGAAGAAGTCGCAACGCCCATCTCCGCCGACACATCCCTTAGCCCCAAACCAGGGAAGATTCGCGGCGAGGAGACCAATATCTAAAAGAACTCCGGCGCGAACTGCATCTCAGTAATCCCTTCTCGAAGAGGGTTTCGTTCGAAACGAAAACCCTCTTCGAGCACGCAAAGTTTACTTCACGCCCCCGTCTCCATGGTAAACCCCGAACTTCACGGGTATTCCTTTCGGAAAACCAGAGGGGTTTATCATGTCGAAAGTCATTCTTTTTTCTGCCGTCCCTGCCCTACTTCTTCTCTCGAGCGTGACCGCGCACGGGATGACGGCACGTCAGTCTTCAAAGCCTTCCGTCGTTTGCAAGAAAGTACTCTTCTACTACAACAAGCACGATCGCGCTTTCCGGAACGAGTGCAAACCGGTTCGTTGAACCTGGGTTTTTTCTTTCTTCACGGACGAACAGAGATTAGACATCCCTCCACGATCCCCGCCCGTCTTAACCGGCGCGGCCGGGAGTTGGCGTCAGCAATGCAGCTTTCTCGCGGCATGCTCAGAGCCGCGAACCAGCTAACACTACGACACCGTTTTCGTTCGCACGGCAACTGTGTTCCCGGATTGGGTGATCTGTTCGGTCAGCGTCGTCGAATCTTTGTCGTTCGGAACACGCGAGCTCCTCGCGGAAATGGAAGCCGACCTTGCCGCCCACCAGACCGGTGGGCCTTACGACAATTACGGCCCGAACGTGGGCCAAGATATTCTCTGTGCCGTTCGTGATAAAAAGGACTACTCGGAAGCGCGACTACCGAAGATTCTTCCGCTGACCCACATTCATCTCTACGACCTCAGACTCCTTGGATCATCCACGTCTTCAGTCAACAAGCGTGAGAGAGGCCAGTTCACAAGGAATGCTCTCGTCCAAAGTTTTCGAGGCGGTCGATGATCTTCTCCGCGGCCTCCCTGAAAGCCTGTGGCTTCTGCTCCTCAGATGCTGCCGCAGGGTCACTGATCGGCCAATGAAGTCGCTGAGCACGAGAAGGCAGAGTTGGACAAACCTCCTCAGCACAAAGCGTGATGACATATGTCAGATCCGCAAGGAAAGACGCCGGCAACTGTTCAACCGACTTCGATCGGTGCCCTGAAAGATCAATTCCGAATTGAGCCATCACTTTGATTGCCCACGGCTGAACACTTCCGGAAGGTTCGGACCCGGCGCTCTGAACTTCAACCTTCGAGCCAAATAAGAACTTGGCGGCGCCTTCTGCGATTTGACTACGCGCCGAGTTCGCTACGCAAAGAAAAAGTATTTTCATGCCTGACTCCCGAGGAAGTAGCGGCCGCGAATCCACTGCGAGACAGAAACCAATCCGATCAAGATTGGAACTTCAACGAGCGGACCGATAACCGCGGCGAAAGCAGCGCCATGCTGCATCCCGAAGGTTGCGATCGCTACGGCGATAGCCAACTCAAAATTATTTGACGCCGCGGTAAAGGAGAGAGTCGCCGATTGATCGTAGGGCGCGCCGGCTTTTTTGCTCATCAAAAACGAAACTCCAAACATCAACAAAAAATAGAGAAGGAGGGGCATCGCGATACGAACGACATCAAGAGGTAAATGAATGATCTGTTCGCCCTTCAGTGAGAACATCAGCATGATCGTCATGAGAAGCGAAACGAGAGTGATCCAGCCGATTCTCGGAAGAAATTTTTCTTCATACCAAACATCTCCGTTTTTCTTCCTAAGCACGACTCGGGTCAGAAATCCGCCCGCAAACGGAACTCCGAGATAGAGCAGGACCGCCTGCGCTATCTCGCCCATGGTGAGTTGAACATGCGTCGACTGCTGGCCGAAAAATGGCGGCAGTACTTCAAGGAAGAAAACGGCGTAAAGTGGAAAGAACAAGATCTGGAAAATCGAGTTAAACGCGACCAAGCCCGCGCAGTATTCGCGGTTTCCATCCGCTAAATCATTCCATACGAGAACCATGGCTATACATCTTGCCAATCCAATCAAAATCAGCCCAATCATGTACTCTGGCTGATCCCGAAGAAAAAGGACTGCCAGCGCAAACATCAAAAATGGTCCGACAATCCAGTTTTGCAGTAACGAGAGAACCAGTATTTTTTTATTTTGGAAAACCTCGCCAAGCTTCTCGTACTTTACCTTGGCCAGCGGAGGATACATCATAAGGATCAATCCGATTGCGATAGGGATTGAGGTCGAGCCGACGCTCATCTGCTCTAATCGAGGGACTATCGACGGAGCGAGATAACCCAGTGCAATCCCGCAAAACATCGCGGCGAAAATCCAAAG
>SXSP01000039.1 GCA_005792225.1 Bdellovibrionales bacterium
GCAGCGAATCGCGGCCTCCTCAACGAATGGCGCTTGCAATCATTGGATGCCACGCTGAACGAACTCACGAACCTTCAGGGCGCTTGTGAACGCATTAAAAATACGCCTTTACCTAAACCCTACGACTACTGCCCGCGCTTCTTCATGCACGTCTACTGCATCCTCCTGCCGCTCGTGCTCGTCGACAGGACGGGCCTGGCGACACCCTTCGTGGCTCTCCTGGCAAGCGCGATCTTCTTGATGTTGAATCAAATGGGAAAGAATCTCGAAAACCCGTTCGAGGGCGAGATCTATGATGTTCCATTGAGTTCGCTCACCCGCACGATCGAAATCAATCTTCGGCAGTCACTGGATGAGGATGAGCTGCCGAAGCCCGTTCGCGAAATGAACGGAGTGATCTGGTGAAAAAGGCGGCTCGGAAAGCCGCCCTCGCTCTCTTCCTTACTGAGCCACCGGCTTCAGATCGACGACGACTTTATGCACGCCGTTTCCGCCGGGAAGACGGATCTTCTCGGAAGCCGCCGTCGTCTCGGAGGTGATAACATCCTTCGAGTTGAGGAGCGTGCTCAAGCGGAAGTCGACGGGTTTATCCGACTTCGATGTGATCTCGAATGTCGTGGGCCCGATTCGGCGAACCGACAGATGGCGAAGGGTTCCGCCCGCCGTCTGGATATTCTCGGTTCCCAACGCGTCGGCCTGGTTTCCGATCTCCAGAGGAGTTCGCATGTTCAGCTCAAGTCCATCTTTGGCCGTGGCTTTCAAACCCAAGACGAGTTCAAGCTGAACACCGGTTGCGGGGCTCGCGCCCCAGCCGGCGAAGTCTTCGCGATGCGGGTGACTTCCGTGCGCGAGGGGAACGAGCTTAAAACGCGTCTGACCATTCTCATCCACAATCTTCTCGACGCCGTAAGCTTCTTCAACCGTTTTGGTTGAGTACTCGGCTTGTGCCGCGAGGAAGTCGCGCATGACCTGGTAAGCGAGATCCGGTCGACCCGAGCGTTCCAGACCCTTTGCGAAGTTGATGACGTTCGGATTCCAGATCGCCTGATGATCGTGATAGCCGTGGTCGACGATTTTTCCGTTTCCGTCCTTACGGGGCGTGTACTCGAGGTGGATGCCCTCTTCGGCAACTTGCTTCCAGTAATCGACTTGGCGGCTGTTAGACGGGAACGCGACATTACCACCGAAGGATTCCGGATTCATATGCGCCTTCACCATCGCCTCAACGCGAGCCTTCGGTACGGCCGCAGCGTAGAGCGGCCAGAAGCCTGAGACCGCCGTCCAGCGGGTGTCACGCTTGTAGCCGCCTTTTCCGTCGGGAATGATATCGAAGTAAAAGTTGCGGGAAGCGTCCCAGTAATTCTCGTTGAGAATGCGTGCAAAGCGCTTCGCCTTCTCGTGAAGCTCTTTCGACTTCGCCGCGTAAGCGCGTTTCTCGTTGGCGTCGCTTGTTTTCTCCGCGAACTCCTTATTCCACTTCGCACTCTCCTTATACATCGAGATATGTTGCGAAATGTAATCCACGAACCCGCGCTCGTGACCGGCTTGCTCGTTCGCGTTGCCGACGTTTCCGCGGCTGTTGTCGAGACCTGATCCGAGGGCACTTCCGTTGAAGCCGATGATCTCGCCCTTGTCGTCTTTGATCGAGCGATGTTTTTCCATCCAGGCCGCGTAATCATCCACCGATTTCGCCGCGCGCTTGAGAAGAGCGAGGTTCTTGGCGTTCGGGTGGAAGTTATAGAGCTTGGTCGCGATTTGATGGAAGAGATAAGGATTCGTGAACGTCAAGTTCGGCCGAGGAGGAAGCGGATACTCCACGGTGAACGGAAACCAAAGGCTCGTGCCATTTGCACGGTTCTCGCGCGGAACGACTCCACCGTTCGCCTCTTGAAGATCGAAGTAGCGCGTGAGAGTCTCGGCCGCGATTTGCGGATCATGCTCGACTCTCGATTCGGCCACGATCGCATCGTCCCAAGCAAAACGATTCGTGCTGAAAGCGGCGTCGACTTTGCGCGAGATCTCCTCGGGCTGGGCCGCGATTTTCTTTCCGGTTGCGCGGTCGCGGATGGTGACGGAAACGACTTTACCCTTGCCGCCAACTTTCGCGACGACATCAACACCCGAAGTCGCGTTCTTCACGAACTCGCGCGTCGCCGGGCTCGCATTTTCGGTGAGATCCCAAACGACTTTTTTATTGAAGAGACGAACCGCCGTCTCGGTCAGGGTTTCCTTCATTCCGAGCTTCTCGAGAGTTTTCGAGACGAAGATGCGGAACCGTTCACCCGAGGATCGGCCCGTGTAACTTCCTGGTGCAAGGGTCTGAAGTTCGTGCGATTGCGCTTCTCTCATTGCCCAGCGACTTTGGTGTCGCACGGTGCCCGACTTATCTTTAAAGATAACGTAGTAATCAACTTGGCCGCTCGCCGCTTCGGGAACGATCGCCTTGGACTCACTCCAGGGAATGTCCATGGTCTTCACACCATTGATCATAACCGGGGTTTCGATACCGCTGACTACGATCGTCGCCGTCAGTTCGGCGGGATTGACGTGTTCGCTCTGAGGTTTACCCTTGTTATATGCTTCGGTGAGCTTGATGATGTGCGCTTTGATGCCGGAATAATCGACCCGCGCTTTGTCTCGAGTCTCCGCGCGCATAATCTGCGGAATCACCCGAGGATCTTGGTTATGGTTGTTAAACTCACGGACCCAGCGAACACCGTTCTCCACGAGAATTCGCGAATCTTTCTCCGAAACCTTGACCGCTAAGCCGGTAAAAGCCGATTCGCACGCACCGATTTTGGCGGCCTGAGCAACCGAAAGAGAAAGTGTCGAGATCAAGATCGCCGGCGCGATGCCAGTTAAGATACGCATTCGCATGAATCCCTCATCGAAAGTGTTTACCGTCTTTACAGAGAGTCGCAATTCGCCGGTAAACCCGCGCAGGCTGCGATATACGGCAGCTGGGAGGGGCTTAGCCTGTAATTTTGACTCTCCTAGGACACTTTAGCGAGGGATGTGCCAACTGACAGAGAGGCTCTGGAAGCCGACAAGCGGCTAGGTGGAAGGGAATTGCTTTCGATTTGAAAGACGGACTCGGCAGAGGGTTTCGTTGAAAACGAAACTCCCCTCCTGTTGACCCGTCTCACTCGAGCCTTCGATTAGCCGAATACTTGTATTCAACTTCGGTTTAGGCGAAGGGAGCACCGTCACGAGTCCTGCAAGTGAATATGTTTACAGCCCAGCCCGTGTGTTCGGTTGTGCAGTATTCTCCGTTCGCAAGGACAATGACGGATTTTCCGGCGCCGTAGCGGCCGTTTTTTCCCCGCGGGAACTGGCGGTAAGCACCAGCGGAGCTCAAGCCCATGCGCTCAAGAGCACTCGCCTCAACTTCCTGAAGCGGCATGCGGCCGCCGCGTTGCTGGAACTCGGCATCGGCCTGCTTCAGACGACGATCGAGCTCCCTCAATCTTTTTTGTTCTGCGCGACGATCGTAGGATTCGCCCCGCGCGATGAGCGACTCCGCTGATTGCGCGAGAGCTCCATTAGCGAAAAAAAGAACGGTAAGGATCATGATCGTCTTCATACCCGGATTCACTCCAGTTAAAGGTTTAAGGGTGATGCGGACGTGATAGCAGCATTTCGGCGCGCGTGGGACTACGGTTCAATAAGAAGTAATATTGTTAGGGTTTTGGAAGTCGAATTCGTCAATAAAGCGAAATTAGACGAGCAGATTGAAGAAGGCACAATCTGTTTATGAGGGTCGTCTTCCAGACTCCAAATGAATGCGGTCGAACCCTATCAGATGTTCTCGTTTTCATTTTCGTTAAAACAGCACGCAAGGCGCCGCGAAAGCCGCTACGCCGCGATGATCCCCGGGAGAGGCTTTGAGCGATCGGCATTAGAGTCTCGGTCGTCGCCGTATCCTGCCAAGATCCCGCGCGCTTTCATGTCGGCCGTGTGGTAGTCGGCTTCCGTGAGGCCCATCGCTTGGAGGAAGGTCACGAGGAGACGGTTATAGTTTCGGCTTCGGTACTCGGAGACCGAATAATCGATGTACTTATTTGTGTGAAGGGCGCCGCCTCCACTGCCGGCGATCAAAATCGGCCGGTTCATGTAAGAGTGGGCATTATGATCGGCTTGCTCGTTTCCGACATAGACGATCGAATTATCGAGGTAGGTCCCGTTGGTTCCTGGTTCAGGGACGTTCAGGAGCTCGATGAGAGCCGCGGTTTTTTTCATGTGGAATTGGTGGACCTTCCGCATGTTCAGTGAGGCTTCACCTTCGGCGGAGTGACCGAGTCCGTGCCAGCCGCCACCGATCGTCGTGCCGAGGACGGCATCAAAGTTGAGATCATCCACTCCGCGCGACATCGTGATCGAGGCGATTCGAGTCGCCCCGCATTTGATCGCGGCAACCAGCAAGAGATTGAAGGCATCGATCATCGGTCCCCGGTCGGCGGAAGAGTAACGATCATACGTCTTTGATGGAGTCGGCGTGGTGCAAGCGGCAGCGGGATTTTGAACGGTGGTTTGCAATTGAGCGATCATCGCCATGTGGTCATCGAGAATCGACTTATCACTCGCTGTCGCACGGCGATTTCCACGCAAGGCTTTGTACTGTTCAAGAACTTGATCGACGAGCAAGTTGTCTTTGTTGCCCACGGGCGGATTGTTCGTGGTTTTAAAGAGCGCGTTGAACGCCGTCAGCGGCTGCATGTAACGCGTGGGGAACTCAAGCTTTCCGTTTCGGTAATCCCAGCTCAGATCGATTTCGGGTTCGGCATCGTTCAAACAAGTTCGAAGATGAAGCGAGCGCGTGAGCGGCTCTCCATTGGGATAGATTTTGGGTGAGGCCGCCATCACTTGATCGATACTCGACAGAAGATACTTTGGATTGATTTCCGTTCCCCAGAGCTGGGGATTTCCTCGCCCAATGGTTCCGGTGAGGACCGTCGCCATCTGGTGCCCACGGAGATTCGGAAAAAATGAGTTGAGGTCACGTACCAAGAGCATCTTTGAGCGGAGTGCGCCGAACTCGGGGCCGATGAGTTGCGAGACGCTATTGGCGACGGGCCCCGTGACATCCGTGAGTTTCATTTCACGGTGAGTATTTCCGACGGTCGTCATGCGCGCCAAGTTTGTGTCCGCGGGATACCAATCGGGCTTATACGTTCCGTTCGCATGACAAATCGTGAGAAATCGCGTTGAAGCGTTCACCGTGGCCGCATGGGCGTATTCCATCGGGATCAACGACTCTAAAAACGGAAGACCGACGATGGAGCCGCCGAGGCCTCTCAGGAAAAAGCGTCGCGAGATCGGTGAATACTTCATCTCACTTCATCCTTCTCTTCTTGAATTCGGGATCGGATACGACCGCTTTTATTGTATCCAAAAGAGTCGCGTTGGGCTTCTTCAACGCATCGTAGGTCGAGGCTAGAACACAGCTATCACGCTCGTTGGCGGCCCGGCGCATGGTGAATTGGAAGAACCGCTCGCTAAAGCACGCCGAAAACTTCTGGCTCTGAGCGATCTTCTCGCTCATCTGGACGGCTCCGGCGACTTGCGGATTCGGGCTCTGTGCGAGATCAATCTCGGTCGTGTCGTTGATGGCATGTTCGGCCAGAACTTGACCTGAGCTATTGAGAACCTTTTCGCGCGTGCGGAAGCGACCGAGCGAATCGATGCTCTCGAGGGCGTACCCAAACGGATTGATCTTCGAATGGCAGCCCATGCAGGCGGCTGGAGAGGTTTTGTTCTCAAAACGCTTCCGCGTGCTCAATGTCGGATCTTCCGGCGGAGCCACCAAAGATCCTGGCGGAAGAGTGGCTGGATCCGGTGCCGAAAGCGATTCGCAAAGAAGCGATCGGCGAATGGCCACGCCGCGCAGAATGGGGCTCGTGCCGTCGCTTCCCGAGAGAGTGCGGGCCACGCGCGTGAGGAGCCCTGCCCGCTCAGCCGCTGGCAGCGTTGTTCGCCCGTCAGCATTTCCCGGCAAGCTCACTCCGTAAATCGCGGCAAGTGCCGGCTTCTTGATGAAGGCCGTCGTGTCGGTCAACAAGCTTTGGAGAGGCTTATTTTCGAAGATCACGTAATCAGCAAAGAGAAGCGATTCTTCAAGAGCGTCGACATTGATATTCGTCGTGTCGATTCCGTTCTTGAAAGCCGCCGTGTAGGCCGGATCGTGGATTCGGTTCATCTCAAACCAGGTGTAAACAAATCGTCGAAGGCTGGGCTTAGCGGCCGAGAGCGTAAAGAGCCGGTTCATCTGCGTACGGTAACCGGCCTCCGTCGTGAGAGAGTTGTTCGCCGCCGCCGTAAAGAGTTCCGCATCCGGCATGGAGTTGATGATCAAATACGAAAGCCGTGAGGCCAATTCGTAACTCGAGAGCGAGAGTGCCGAGACCTCTTCGTCAGTGGGGGTGCCGTCGAATTCCAAATGATAAAGGAAATTTGGCGCCATCAAGAGAGCCCGGAGGAGGAAGCCGGAACTCTCGGCACGTGACGAGCCCAAACGATAAGCCGCGATGAGGGGTGTTCGCTCCGCGGCCTTGATCGGCCGACGAAAGACGCGAAGCCCGAAACGATCCAAAAAAGAATTCAAACACGCATCATCAACGGTCGAATTTCCGAAGCATGTCTCGGTGAAGACTTTGTTGAGACGAGTGGAATCCGCCGTGACGAGCGACGCGATTTTGATCGCCACCGCATTCTGCGCCTTCACGAGTCCGAGGTTCATCGAGTCGGCACCGCGATCAAACGGATTGTTCTGGTTCGACTCCTCAGGAATTTGCGCAAACTCATCCTTGAGGTCCGTGGTCGCTACGACACCGCTAAACAAGTCGCGGAGGGTGTTCTGATACTCCCCTTTTGCGAGACGCTGCAGGCGTGCCGCGGTCGGAACCGCATTGGCATCACAAACGAAGGGATTCGCCGTGGGGTCTGCCGTTGTCGTCCTGAGGGCTGCCGCGATGTCTTCGAGATCGCCATCGCTGAGACCGAGAACTTGCGCGACCTGCATGCTGGGAACTCCGAGGCGCGCCTGACGAATCTGCTCAGCTGACCGATCGC
>SXSP01000318.1 GCA_005792225.1 Bdellovibrionales bacterium
CAATGCACTCGTGGGATCGAGTTCTTCCGCCCGCAAGAGTTCGCGGAGTGCTGAAGGATAGTTTCCTTGATTCAAATGGGCGGTGCCGATGCGTGAACGAAGTTCGGCTTCTTCGCGCTTTCGATCGTTCGTCGCGCAGCCAGTTGCGACCATGAGTGAACCGACGAGGGCGGCGAGAGCCATGACCTTGCCGGCGAAGCGGAAACCCAGCTGCATAAATAGACTTGAGTGCATATCGAAAGGCTACCAAACTTTGGATAAACACGCAAAATCTGAAGAGAATTTGCACAACGCCCTCGCCCTCGACCTAAGGCTAGGTTGAACGCTCGAGATGAACGACGGTCTCGACGTGATCCGTTTGAGGAAACATGTCGAAGGGCCTAACAGAGACGAGTCTGTATCCAGTTTCTGATAGTGGCTTCAAGTCACGCGAGAGCGTGGCGGGATGACAGCTCACATAAACAATTGTTCTTGGTTTTTGAGATGCGAGTTCCGTCATGACTCCTGGACCACATCCCGTTCGCGGAGGATCCAGGAGAACGAGACTCTCTTCTCCGAAACGTCGGCCCTTGATGAACGTGTCGACACTTTCGCAGACGAAACGAAAATGTTGGGGAAGGTGCTCGTGTTCGATTCGTTCATTTGCCGACTGAACGCTCGCTCGACTCAGCTCAACGCCGGTGATGGAAGTCGTAGGCCAAGTCCGCTGAATCGGAAACGTGAAGTTCCCGCTTCCTGCATAAAGATCGTAAATGTTTTTTGGCTCAGGCAACTTTCCGACGAGATCGCGCACGTACTCGACTAAGTTCTCGTTTTGTTCGGTGTTCACTTGTGAGAACGCAGGACCGGCGGCACCGGGCCCTTCAGTCTCTTCGGTATCATTGACGGCGTCTCTGACAGAGACTCGCCGTGCCGTCTTTCCATCTTGAGTCAGATAAATTTCCAAACGACTGGCCTTCCGATGTGCCAACTCGCGACGAAGCTCAGGAATCATTGCGCTTAAACGCTCATCGGTGATGGGACAATCGTCGATGTCGACGATCTCGTGACTCCCGCGACGATAGAAGCCGATTCTCGACCCCGAGTAATGGAGTTGGATCCGGTTTCGGTATCGAAATTCCTTCGGGCTCGGGACGACGGGATGGACGAAATCATCATCGAGGTGAAAACCAGAAAATTTTCGAAGTGATTCGAGTACGAGTTGCCGCTTGGAGCGAAGTTGCTCTTCGTAAACGATATGTTGCCAGTTGCAGCCACCGCAAATGCCAGCCACGGGGCAGGGCGGTGTCATGCGAGAGGGAGCCGCTTCGATCACGCGAGTGAGTTCCGCCTCGGCAAAATTCTTTTTTACGAAGGTCACCTCGACTTCCGCGAGATCGCCCGGAGCCGCATCGGAGACGAAGAGAACCATTCCTTGATGGCGAGCGACTCCGCGGCCGCCGACCGCAAGTCGGTCGATGCGAACCTGAATCCGCTCGCCGCGCTTCACGCTGGAATTCTTTGCCATGAATCCTCTCACCAAAAAAGAAAAGGCGGCTCGCTGGCCGCCTTCAACTCTACACGAATCGGTGGACTCGCTGTTAGTTGTTAACGATCTCCGATTTCTCGAAGAAGAGTGCGAGTTCGCGCGCGGCGCTCTCGGGGCTGTCGCTGCCGTGAACCGCGTTGGCGCCGACGTTATCGCCGTGCATGGCGCGGATCGTTCCCGCCGTCGCTTTTTTCGGATCCGTCGCGCCCATGATTTCACGGTTGCGCGCGACCGCGTTTTCACCGGCGAGGGCCATCAGCATAACAGGGCCAGAAGTCATGAAATCAACGAGTTCGCCGAAGAAGGGACGGGCCTTGTGCTCGGCATAGAACTCTTCAGCTTTTTTACGGCTGAGAACAGTCAACTTCGCCGCGGCGATTGTGAATCCGTTCTTTTCGAAGTGCGAAATGATATCGCCCATGACGTTCTTTTTAACGGCATTCGGCTTGATGATGCTAAAAGTGAGTTCTTTGGCCATGACTGTCTCCCGTGATTTGGCTTGAAAATTCAGGGCTGAATCTGCCCGATTTTTATGACGCATGAAAGGTTCGTTGCGATGCAACACGATCACTCCATCGACACCTGTCATGAGGTCAGTCAGGCTAAATTCCAGCTGAACCTCGAGCCCCAAACTTTTGATCTCAGAATGAGAATCCGAGGCAAATCGCCTAGGGTTCTCAAAGCCCGGTGATAAACTGTTTTCGCAGGATCATTTGCCGGGGGAATACGATGAGAAGAGCAGCTTTAGGATTGGTGATTGCAGTCGTCGCGTTTGGGGGCCCAGTGCGTGGAGAGGAAGAGTCTGACCTCAAGCCTCGTCCGAAACCTGATTTCCGCCACGTCGACAAGCTCGGAAGCAAATGGGATGAAACAGCGATGAGTAGCGACATCGAAGAGGCGGATGCGGTTGCCTACAAAGGTGTCGAGCAAGAGGCTAAAGCCGAGGCCGTGGCCCTTAAGAAAGATATTCAGCGCCTCGAGCAGCAGATCTCAAACCTCAAAGCCGGTGCCGAGCAGGCGAAAAAGACCGCTGAACTCGCCCAAAAGAAAACCGACTTGGTTCGTCAGCAGAATGTCGAAGCCCGCAAGCGCGTGGCTGCAGCCCTGAAAGTCAAAGAGGCGGCCGACAAAGAAAAGCAAGCGGCCGAGCAGAAACTCGCGGCCGTCGAGTCTGAGGCCGCCGCGATCGCCGAAGAAAACCGCAAAGCGGAAGAGTTCATCCGACTCGCCCGCGAAGACCGTGTGAAAATCATGGAGAGAGCGAATGCCGTCAGAGCGCAGATCGCACAAGCCAAGCTTCGCAACCAGGGTCTGCAAGAAAAGCACAAGGTCATGAAAGAGCAGAACAAGGTGATGGAAGCAAAGGTGAGTAAGGCCGAAGAACGCATGGCCGCTCAACAAGATCGAGTTCCAGCTCAAGGCCAATAATCGTCGCGAATAATCCTCCTGCAGTCGAGAGCGCAAAAAAAAGCCCGGGCGGAAAACCCGGGCTTTTTATTTTTGAACGAGCTCAAATGGATCAGCGACCGATGTGCTTGATCAAAGTCGCAGCCATGTCGGCGGGGCTGCGGGAGAGCGCGCAGCCGGCCGAAGCGAGAGCTTCGAATTTGGCTTCCGCGGTTTCTTTTCCGCCCGTGATGATCGCGCCGGCGTGACCCATGCGTTTTCCTGGAGGTGCCGTCGCACCCGCGATGAAGACCGCAACGGGCTTCTTGAATTCGCGTTTGATGTAATCAGCCGCATCGACTTCCGCCGTGCCGCCGATCTCGCCGATCATGATCACGGCTTCGGTGTTGGGATCCTTGTTGTAGAGCTCGAGAACTTCGACGAAGTTCGTGCCGTTCACGGGATCGCCACCGATACCGACGCAAGTGGATTGACCGTAACCCATGCGCGTGAGTTGACCGACGGCTTCGTAAGTCAAAGTTCCCGAACGAGAGAGAACTCCGATTTTACCGGGCTTGTGAATATGGCCGGGCATG
>SXSP01000319.1 GCA_005792225.1 Bdellovibrionales bacterium
CGAAGTCTGGGATCGCTCAGAAAACGCGTTGATCGCTGCCATGAAAACTCTCGGAATCCCGTACGGCATCAGTCCTGGTGAGGGTGCCTTCTACGGGCCGAAGGTTGAGATCCACTTTGTCGATGCCATCGGCCGCAGTTGGCAGCTCGGCACGATCCAGGTCGATTACAACCTTCCGCAGGCGTTCAATCTTGAATACATCGGCGAGGACAACTCCGCCCACAGGCCCGTGATGCTCCATCGCGCGATTTTAGGATCGCTCGAGCGCTTCATCGGAATTTACATCGAGCACTGTGCAGGTCATTTCCCGACTTGGCTCGCGCCGACTCAGGTGCAAATCCTGAACGTCACCGGCCGCCAAGCGGAATACTGTGAAGAACTCACGCGGCTCTTCAAGGCTCAAGGTGTTCGCGTCCACTGGGATGCACGAAACGAAAAGCTCGGCTTCAAGATCCGCGAAGCGCAGCTGCAGAAGATTCCGTACATGCTGATCATCGGCGACGCCGAAATGGATAACCGTCAGGTTTCCGTTCGACTCCGCAATGGCCAGACCGTGAACAACCTGCCCGTGCAGGAGTTCATCAGTAAAGTAGCTACAGAGATCAAAGAACGTTCTCTCAACGGCCCTTTCACCGCCGATGCGAATGCCGGCAGTGATGCGAAACAGGGCTCTAAAAACATGAACCAGGAGGCTAGCAATTAGCACATTTGGAGGAGGTCGACCCCCGATGGGTGGTGGTCGATCATTTGATCGCGATCGTGGACCGAAGCGTGGAGGCAAAGATGGCCTGCGCGTGAACCGTGAAATCCGTGCGCCCGAAGTGCGTGTGATCGATGAGGATGGGACGATGCTCGGCGTGTTCCCGCCCATGGAAGCACTCCGCATGGCGGAAGCCAAGGGTCTCGATCTCATCGAGATCGCACCGACGGCAAAACCGCCGACGTGCAAGATCATGGATTACGGCAAGTACAAGTACGAGCTGAAAAAGAAAGAGCACCAAGCTCGGAAAAACCAGACGGTCATCGTGATCAAGGAAATCCAGCTTCGCCCGCGCACCGACTCTCACGATTTGGACGTGAAGATGCGCCACGCTCGTCGCTTCCTTCTCGAGGGCGACAAGGTGAAAGTGAATCTGCGCTTCTACGGCCGCGAAATGGCTCACCAAGAAGTCGGCTTCGATCTTCTTAAAAAAGTTGTCGCCGCGCTCAACGACGTCGCGATGGTGGAAGTGCCGCCGAAAATGGAGGGTCGCCAGCTCTTCGTTCTGTTGGCGCCCGATGCCGCGAAGATCAAAGAAATCGAAAAAAACGCCCCGGCTCCCGCCGAGGCCACCGAGGACAAAGAGTAACTCTTTTTCCGATGACACCAAAAAGCCCGAGTCACCATCCGTCCGCGGAGGAGTGCTCGGGCTTTTAGCTTATCGAGTACCTGCGAATGATTTCGGGAACGATGACGTTGATGTCGAATTCACGTTCCACCCGCGCCCTCGCGCGCTGCCCGAAGGCTTTCCAGGAAGCGCGATGATTCAGCGAAGTTTTGATGGCTGCCTTCAGAGTCGGAATGTCTTCGGGCTTCGCGAGCCATCCCGTTGAGCCTTCGCGTACGACTTCGGGTGTCCCGCCACTGGCCGTACCGATAACGGGAAGCTCCGCGAGCTGGGCGTCCAAAAGCGCTAAAGAGAAAGTCTCTTTGTAAGCAACCTGCGCGTAGAGGTCGAAGGCTTTAAGCAAACGTCCTGCGTTCGGAATGCCACCGGTGAGCTTTACGCGCTCTCGAATTCGCGGCGGAAGGGTCTCGACAAATTCAGTGACCTTCTTGGAAAACTCAATGGATGCGGGATCCGTCAACGTGGGCCCGCCGATAACGACGAGGTGAAAATCCGCTCCTTCGTCCATCAGTTGAGTGCTCGCCTGAAGAAGCTCCCAAATGCCCTTTCCCTTATCGATGCGCGCGATCGCGCCCAAGACGAGGGCGTCGGAGGGGAGGCCAAGTTCGGCCCGTGCGCTCTCGCGCGGCGAGAAGGTTTGAACTATGTTCAAGTCTCGACCGTAGCGGATGACGTGAATCTTCGACTTTGGAACGGGGAGGAATCTCTCGAGATCCTCGCGAGCCTTCTCGCTTGAACACCAGATCTCGTCGAGAACCTTATGCGTGATCCAATGAATCGGATCGTTCTTTCCGTGCGAAATCCAAACGTGATTTTGTTGGATCACCTTCGGCCGAACCCGCACTCTCAGAAGGGCGAGTCCAATCCGGTCGATGTCTTGCGAACTATGAAGGTGGATCAATTTGAGGTTCGGCAAAGCCCGCAAGATTTTTGCGTACTGCCCGGCTGCCGAAAAGAGCGACTTTTCGTACGGAAAGTCGACGACGAAGGCGGGCACCCCCGCCTTCGAACACTCGGTCTCGAGTTCCGAACCTTTTAAAACGACGAAACACGCTTCGACACCTCTCGCGCGGCTTTCAACGGCGAGCTTCAAAGCGTATTGCTCGAGCCCTGAGAAGCTCGGAAGCGGGCAGAAGTGAAGGACTTGGCATTCCGTCATCATGTGGGAGCCGAACGATTCTCGTAGTTCATCTGGAGCTCGAAGAATGCGTGGTATTCACCTTTGGCCGAGATCAGATCTTCATGGCTTCCTTGCTCGACGATCTCGCCATTTTTCATGACGAGAATGCGGTCGGCATTGAAAACC
Source organism: Bdellovibrionales bacterium (assembly GCA_005792225.1). GTDB lineage: Bacteria > Bdellovibrionota > Bdellovibrionia > Bdellovibrionales > JAMPXM01 > SXSP01. The sequence continues at coordinate 2,695 of SXSP01000319.1, forward strand.
GTCGAAAGCCTGTGCGCGATCACGAACGCCGTTCGAGATTGCATCAGGTGATCGAGGCCGCGTTGA
>SXSP01000320.1 GCA_005792225.1 Bdellovibrionales bacterium
ACCACCGCCCACTGCCGATCTTCGGAGCTTGAGGTGAAGATGCCGCCCGATTTCTCATCGCGAATCGCGACCGCGTACGAGAAGACTTGTGCCGGCGTGATCTGACTTCCGATGATGGCTTGAGGCTCGATGACTCGCTCAACCTTCAGCGCCTCGCCGATCACGGTCTTCGAAAAGATGAAACTGTAGTTCACGACGACAACCGCCGCGATTCCGACAACGACAATGAGAAGAAGGAGTTTTGTGAGAACGCTGCTGAACTTTTTCATAGGTAAGGAACGTAGGTCGTCAGCCGCGAATCAAGCAAGCGAATTCGTCGCACCTTTTTTGAAGCTGGCTTCGATCGCCCGCAGAACCGCCCGTGAAGCGGCGCTCTTTTGCGCCTCGGGGCGGTAAACTAGACAGATCTTATCCTCAAACGAGGGTGCCTTTGATGAGAGCGGCTTCAAGCGATCCTCGCCGTGCTTCTCTTTATACATCTGCGCCACTCGCGTGGGCAGAATACCCACGCCCGCACCCGAGGCAACGAGACTCGCGACAACTTCGAGACTCGAAGAGTGCATGAAACGTCGAAATTCCCAACCCTGCGCCGGCGCCACGCGCTTCATCTTCGTGAGCAAACTTTGCGTTTGAATCAACTCGGGCTCGCAGATCAAGACATCTTTCACGTACGGGCCTGGGTGCGTCTTCCAAAACGTCACTTCATCCGTCGCAAGTTGCACGATTCGAAGATCGGGGTGCGCGACCGGATTGACGACGATTCCAAAATCCGTCTCGAAACTCACCACACGCTCGGTTATCTTTCTTGAGAGATCGTGATGGTAAGCAAGTTCCAACTCCGGAAACTCCGCCATCAATTTGGAGGCAAAAAACGGAAGCGAATAGAGGGCAACCGAGATATGGCAACCGACACTCACCCGCCCCTTCACCTCCCGCTCATCGCTGATGGCGTCGGATTTCAATCGATCCCACTGCTCAAGGAGCGTCTTCGCTTGGGCCGCGAATTTTGCACCCGTCTTCGTCAAGCGAACGCCGGTTTTGCCCCTCAACAACAAAGGAGACCCCAACGACTGCTCGAGCCTTTGAACGGAGAGGCTTAGGGTGGGTTGCGTGATCCCGAGGCGCTCGGCCGCCCTCGAAATGTTGAGTGTCTCGGCGACCTCGAGGAAATACTGAATCTCGGCCGGGCTCGGAAGCATTCAGTTAGCGCCCGCTACGAATGGTCGGGCGAGGAGTCGAAAGCAGTCGCGCGGTGCGCTTGCCCTCATCGACCTTGCGGTACTTGCGGCGAAAGAATCCCGTCGTATTCGCGGCATGTCCCGTCTCGCAGCAGCTGCAGAGAGTTCGATTCAGTAAATGCGATCGGATGAGCAAGACACTTCCCGCGATGCTCGCCGCGGCCTCAAGCCACACGCGCTCATGAAAGACAATCGCGCCGAGAGCAATCAGCACGAGCCCCGGTACCGCCCACATGAAGACGCGGGGATCACGATGCAAACGAAAGCCAGGAATGAACGCCAAGATCGCGAGCAGAGGAAGAATCACGAGCATGAACTGGTGATAAGTTTCATGCATCTCGAGAAGACGCATGGATGGAAGCGCGATCAAAACCACGGGCGTCAGCAAACAATGAATCACGCAGAGGGCGGAGAGACAAATCCCGAGTCGGTCCGCGAGCGAGCGCGAGACGGAAACGGGTGCGGCGGATTCGACAGGCGAAGAAAATACCGGGGCGCCCTCTTCGATTGCCAGTTCCAATTTTTGAGTTCTTTCAGCTGCGGGAGTCGGCTCCAAGGGTCACGCTCTCTTATCTTTTCAAATTAGTCGATGGTGCCGGTTCGAGGTGGAAAAGCCAATCGCGATGCACTATAAGAATATTGCAAACTGTTTGCAATGACATCCAGGAATGTGACGATTGAAAAAGAATCCTAAACCTTCGTCGAAACGAAACGAAAATCGCGCTTGCGCTGAGCACCATCATGACCCGAAGCCGTCGATTGAGCGCGCCGCCCGCATTCTGAAAGACGCTGGTCTAAAATCGACAAAACCGCGTTCGGCACTCCTTGAGGCAATGACCCGGTTTCATGCGCCTTTTTCGACAGAGGAACTCTTTCGCGCGGTCAAAGCGAGCGATCTGGACCTCGTTACCGTCTACCGTAGCTTGGCCACATTTAGCGATCTCGGAATTGTGTCGCGGGTCGATTTGGGCGACGGCGTTGTTCGTTATGAACTGCGCAGCCCTGACGGCTCGCACCACCACCACTTCGTCTGTCAGGAGTGTCAGAAAGTTGAGCCCCTCGATTCCTGCGAAATCAAGGCTCAAGAGAACCGGTTGCGCGAGTTGGGTTATTCCCAACTGAGCCACCGCCTTGAATTCTTCGGCATTTGCCCCGACTGCCGCGAACATTCGCGTGCCGATGCCCGTACTCGTTGATCCCGGAACATTTAGCGATTACCTTTAAAAGTATCAGACAATTTTCCTGCGCCCGAGCAACTTTGATCCGCCTCTCTTGAAGGAGCCGTCCATCGTGAATCGTTCGACACGTCACTTCGCCATCGCAGCCCTCACGACATTCGTTCTCGTGGGTGTTTTCGGGTACGCTTCGGCCGACGCCTCCGTGAGCACGAACACGGCACCGCAGGTTTCCGGAACTGAAGGCGCAAGCCCGATCGAGAAAGCCAACCAAGCCACCGCTGAATCCGAAAAATCCACGTGCGAGACGACCGTTGATCGCGTCGTGCGCACGCAAAACCGTTCGCGCTTAAAAGGTTTCTGCAACCGCGTGAGCCGCCTCCCCACGTGCTCAAGCACCGAGGGACGGCCGATCCAGCACGCGGACAACGGGAGCGTCGATGCGAGAGGAAAACGCATCCTCGTCCTCGGCATGATCCACGGCGATGAGCCCCTGGCGGGCGAAATGGCGCTTGAATGGGCGGAACGCCTTCAAGCTCTCGGTTCGCACCGTAACGCTTGGCGCGTGGTCCCCATGCTCAATCCCGACGGCCTTGAACGCAACACGCGAATGAACGCACAAGGCGTGGACCTCAACCGTAATTTTCCCACAAAAGATTGGGATCACGAGGCCCTCACCTTCTGGAATAAGACCGCCAAGAAAGATCCACGGCGCTTCCCCGGCGAAAAACCCGCGAGCGAAGTCGAAACGAAATGCATCATCTCCCACATTAAAGATTTCAAACCTGACTTCATCGTGTCAGTCCACACGCCGTATAAAGTTTTGGACTTCGATGGACCCAAGATGGGCTTCCCCGCCTACAAAGATCTTCCGTGGCGCGCCCTCGGAAACTTCCCGGGAAGCCTCGGCCGTTACATGTGGAAGGACTATCAGATTCCCGTCCTCACCGTCGAACTCGGCAACACGATGGTTGACGCCGCAAAACTTCAAGACATCGTCGGCACCTTCGCAATCGAAGCCGCCCGCCGCTCCGGCCAGAAAACAGCGGGGATGTTCGAACATATGTAGTGGAAGAATGCGGTTCTCGGTTCACAGCTCTCAGCTCTCGGCTCTCGGGCTCAGTTCGCGGGCTCGGGGCGCGGTTCTCAGCTGGGAGCGGAGGGCGGGCAATTGCGTTCTTTATTCTACCACTCGGGCAATGGGTCCGCGAGCGTGGACCAGCTTTCGGGCCCGTCGCGCATTTCTTGATGCGTGAGAAGACAACTGTCGAGAGCTGAACGAATTTCTTGCTCTGGAAGATCGATTCCGATGAAGGCGATTTCCTGCCGGCGGTCCCCGAAGGGCGGCACCCAATCTTGCATGATTTCGAGCCGGTCTGCCTCGCTCGAGGGCCATTCGCTCGCGGGCGTCGCGGCGAACCAGTGACCTGCGGACGTAATCAGAGACGTGCGCCCCGCGAGTGTCCAAAGGCCAATCTCGTTGTGACGAGTGGCGATCCAAACGGACCCCTTGGCTCGCACGAGGCCGGGAAACCCGAATTCCGTGAGGATCTCGGCGAAGCGTTCGGGATGAAACGGGCGATGCTCAAGATAAGTGAAACTCGAAACACCTTCCACTTCCCCGATCTCATCAAAGGCACCATCGAGTTCCGCGAGCCAACCGGCTCCGGCATCCGTTTCTTCGAGATGAAAGAGTTCAGTTCTGACGACATCTTTCGGCGCGACCGCCCCGCGCGTGGCGTGAAGACGCTTGGCGTGCGGATTGAGGCGCTCCATCAAAGAATCAAGAACCGAAAAATCCGCCGAATTGATTAAATCCATCTTGTTTACGATGATGACATCCGCGAATTCGACCTGCTCGATCATGACTTCGGAGACGGAACGATCATCGCCCTCGTCGATCGCGAGGCCGGTCGACTCCATGTCGCGCGAAGTGAAGACATCGGTCATGAAGCGGGAGCCGTCGACGACGGTCACGAGGGCATCGATTCTGATGCCCTCGGGCAGCGGATTTTCCTCGAAAAACTCCACGATCGGATAAGGCTCGAGAGCCGGTGCGCACTCGACGACGATGGCGCCGCCGTCTTCGACGCGGTTTGCGGCCTCGCTGAGGATTTCGATGAGATCTTCTTCGCCGTTGTCTTGGATGATGACGAGTTTATCGCCGCCTGGCGCACGGCGAAGCGCTTCGATGACGGTCGATTTACCGCTGCCCGCGAAGCCTGAGATGAGAGTGACCGGAACGTTTTCGGAAGATTCGGGAATCATTCGAACCATGAGACATCAGTCGCCCATGGTTCGTCCATTCGAAAATCAGGATCTGTCTTTCGTTCAGCCTTCTGCGGGAAGCGTCAGAAGCTGGGCCACGAGCGATTCTTTCGCATGAAGCTTCTCAACCGCGTCTTCGGCTTCGGTTTTGTTCTGAGTCGGCTCGAAGCGTACCAGGTGCAGCTCACCGTTTTTGGAGTGTGTCAGCGACTGCATGCGAACGGGATAACCCGCATCCTTCAGCTTTTTCACGAGCTTTTCGGCAGTCTCCTTCACCTGGAAGGCGCCGATCTGCACGACGTAGACGTTGTGTCTCGAAACGGCCGCCTTGGCCGCGGGCTTTGTTTCGGCCTTTTTTTCTGGCTTTGCCTCGGCCTTGTGTTCGGCTTTAGCGACGGCCTTGGAAGCCGTTTTCGTGTTGGCCTTCTCGCCCTTCTTCTTTTTCGCGGCCTGA
>SXSP01000321.1 GCA_005792225.1 Bdellovibrionales bacterium
AGACCTTCATTGATCGTTGCCCCCACCCGCGAGCTCGCCGAGCAAATCGGAAAAATGCTTCAGCAGCTGACGCAGAAGACGCCGCAATTCCGGATTTGCGTCGTGATCGGGGGCACTTCGTTCTCGCGGCAGATACGGATGCTTCGCTCTAGACCCGCTTTCGTCGTCGGAACTCCTGGGCGATTGATCGATCAAGTTCGCGAGGGAAATCTTGCTCTCAAACCCTTTGGCTCACTCGTGATCGATGAGGCCGATCGGCTTCTCGATATGGGCTTCGAACCGCAAATGAACGAGATCGTCGCGAACCTCCCGGGTGATCGCCAGACCATGCTTTTCTCAGCGACCTTGGCTCCCGAGATTCAGAAGCTCGCTCTGCGGTACATGAAAACGCCCCAACGAGTGGCGATCGGCGAGGTCGCAAAACCCGTCGACAAGATCAAGCAAGACGTGGTGAGGGTGCGAGCGGGAGATAAACCGGAAGCGTTGGTCTCCGAGATCGACAAGGTCGCGGGCAGTATGATCGTTTTCGTTCGCACGAAGCAGCGGGCAGAGCGCCTCGCTTACTTGCTCGATGAGGCTGGCCATAAGGTTGCGCGCATTCACGGGGATCGCTCGCAGAGTCAGCGGAGCCGAGCGATCGAGGATTTTCGCTCAGGCCGCGTGCGTATTCTGGTGGCGACGGATATCGCGGCCCGAGGGCTTGACGTGCCCCACATCCAGCACGTGGTGAATTTCGATCTTCCGCTGAGTCCCGAGGATTACGTGCACCGGATTGGTCGCACGGCTCGCGCGGGCGCCGAGGGGCATTCCCTGGCGTTTGTAACTCCCGAGGAAGAACTCCTCTGGGCGAAGATTCATAAACTCATGTACGGGAAGTATCCCGAGAAATTTATTCGGCCGGAGCGGGAGTTCAAATCCACCAAGCCCGCTACCAAAACGAAGTCAGCTCAATCACCTGGTAAAAAGCGTCCGCCGAGGAAGAAGAACACGGGTCTTCCTTTCAAGCGGGAGAACGAGGCCTCGGCAAAAGCGGGCGGGAACCGCGCCGAGCGACGGGCGCAGCAGTTCGGGCGTCGCGGTAAACGTTAGCGCTTAAAGCGGCGGAAGAGCCGGAGAATTCCGGCTTCGTCGTCTTGAGTGAGTGAAAGAAAGTTCGAATCCGACATCACACTCCCCTCGTGAACGGGAGTCAAAAAATTGGGATCGCAATGTTGGGCGACCGAGGCCTTGGCGGTATCGCAGAGTCCGAATGCGTGGCCCGTCTCATGGAGCAGAACTCGGTACGTGGACCAGAACATCGAGACGTAATCGACGCGCGCTTCTTCGGCAAAATCTTGAACCGAGTATCCAACCGAAAGTTCCAGCCGCTCGAGGAGTTCGACCAGCTGAACGGACGTTCCAAGCTCCATCAATGACTTGAAGTCGAGGATGCGGGAATTGTTCCGGCGCCGGAAATCCGTATTGAGCTTAATCAAAGAGTAGCCGGGGCGCTCGACGTGGTAGGCGCCAAGGGCCGGGTAATCGCGCTCGGGACCGATCTCAACCCGGAGATTGAGGCGCGAATCCGAGCAGGCTGTGCGGGTGAATTTGACGTTTCCGACCAAGCCTTGGGCGCGCACGGGGGCCAGCCAGGCACGAAACGAAGATTCGAGTTGAAGGCTCACGGAGGATTCATCAAAAAGCGGGCGAACACTTCGGTCGATTTCGAAGCAGTAGCGGATTTCGTTCCAGTCGAGGGCGGCGAAGACGAGGTATTGGTGGGCCGTCGGAGTTTTGAGCTCCTTCAGGTGGCCCCACGCGAACGCATTGTTAGAAACGACGAGAATGAGGAGCGCGACAACCATCTTCATGGCCAAGGGACATGCCACGAAAGCTCATGTCTTGACCAGAGGCGACCTCCGCTTTGAAATTGCGCTACTCACGATTCATCACGGAAGCCGTGCGCGCGGGAAGAAATTATCGCTTCCAGTGGTCCGCGAGTTGTTGCGAAAGCTCCTTCATCGCAACTGACTTGTCGAAGTCGTCGCCGCCGGCGAGCGAAGGTGCGTAGGCCGGCATGGCGAATTGCTCGGTCTTAAGTAACCGAGAGAGCGAGACCATCTTCGGCTTTGTCGGGGCCGCCGAGGGTGCGGGCTTCACGTCTTTGACTTCGAGGGCTTTGGCTTCCTTGAGCTTCTTGGAAGAATTCAGGAATAAATCGACGAGCGGCTTGTGGAAGTCAGGATCATAGATCGGCGACGCCGTGGAACCGTCGAGACCGGCGATTTTTTTCACCGCCTCAACGGGGGCGTATTGGGGATAACCCATGCGCACACTGGTGAGTTTATCGAACTCGTTGGCGAAGGCGCAGATCTTGGCGAACGGAGGGATCTCACTCCCCTTCTTCTTCATTGGGAATCCCGAGCCGTCGGTATGCTCGTGATGGTACATGATCATGTCGATGACTTCTTTGGGAACACTCACCTTCTTTTTGGAGAGCGCCTGAATGCCGTTCACGACGTGCGTTTTGAATTTCGCGAGCTCTTCAGGCGTCATGTCGCCAGAGTCTTTGACCTGAAGATCGCGGGGAAGATCCATCGATCCCACGTCGTGCAGGAGACCACCCATGCGCAAAGTTTGCGGCTCCGTGAAACCGAGTGCGAGACCGAAATAAGCGCAGTACGCTCCGACGTTCTGACTGTGCGTGAGGGTGGTCATCATCTGCGAAGCGAAGTTAGAGACGCTGTCGACGATTTCCTTTGGCGTACCGCTGGCGTCTTCAAGATCCGAGACGAAGGCTTTGAGGTTTTCGACCATCTGGCCGCCTTCGTCTTCGTTGTATTCCTCTTCCTCAAAAAATCCGCCGAGGAGATTGCTAATCGTGGAAGCTTGTTTTTGCGCGCGGTCCATCGGAGTCGCGGCGCTGACGCTCTTGAGGGTTGAGCGAACGTGGGTCTGGTAGGGCCGAATCTCCGATCGCCGAATGACTAAGTTGTAATGGCTGTTCTCCCGGAACTTCTTAATGATCTTCTCGTCGACGACGCTGTCTTTTTCCAGATAGAGGATCGTCTTGCGGTTGACTGGAAGATACACGAAGACATCGAAGGGTAAGGACTTGACATCTTCGATCTCGCCGATGCCGATGCGCACGAGTTTGTCGAGGGTGAGATTCTTGTGACTTTCGTTGACGGGAGCAAGTTCACAAATCTTGTTGAGAAAGATCTCGTCTTCCAACGGAGACTGAAAGCAGCCCGACATTCCCATGCGGTAAATATCGTTGATTTTGTAGGGCTGGCGTCCCGAATAAACGGCGAGAAAACTCGTCAGCGCGTCGGGATAGCGCCTTTGATAGTCTTCGATGGCACTTTGCATGGACGCGAGCGACGTGCGGGCTGAATACGGAACGACCGCGACCGCCGGTGGATGTACGAGATTGAGAGCATCGTACTCTTTTGTTCCGAATTTCATCGCAGCATAACCGAAAGCCTCGAGACGTTCGATGAAAGGCTCAAGCCAAAGAGGGGGCTTCATGAGAATCGGAATGATCTGAGCTGAGGTGGAATGACTGGATTCGGTGGACATCTTCTCCATCATAGCGGTCGAAGTCGAAGGTGTCTCGAGGTACAAATCTCACCGGTCCTCGGGCCAGTCAACGTTGCGCATGCGTTCGCGGAATTCTATGATCTTCACATGGCAAAAAACGGAACGGTGCTCTTGATCGATCGCGATTCAGACCTTGTCGCGATCCTGGGATCTTTTCTAACAAGCAACGGCTACCGGATGGTGGCGACGACTCGCGTTCGCGAGGCTCTGCGGAAGCTCGGCAACCAGCAGTTCGTGCATGTGTTCATGGACCCGGCACTGGCTCCAGATCATTCCGCGAAGATTCTTGATGATCTCTCGACCCCGGGAACTCTCAATTTCAAAACGCCGTTCACCATCATGGCGAAGGATCTCGAACACGCGATTCCTTACGACTTCACGAAACGACTCCACGCGATCATTGCTAAACCATTTCAGTTGAGCGAGTTCGCCCTGAGACTCGAGACGGCGCGCGAGAAAGCGTAAGTTTAGTAGTGGATGCGGCGACCTTTTTCTTTGAGCAGACGTATTAGGTCCTTCCACGTCGGGACGAGGTCGGATTCGAATGTGTAGATTGTCACTTCGCTCGCGAGCTCTCGCGTGATCTCGACGGCTTGAAGATGCGCGCCCGAGTGAGCGAATGATTTCACATCGTCCGCGGTTTCCCAAACACTCAAGGTATAGTGATCGTAACCGAAGCCCGTAATCTTCATTTCACGAAAACCGCGGTGGGCTCTCGCTTGTTTGTTGATCTTGAGGCTTGAGCCGATCATGCGGAACGTGCCCCAAAGACTCCTGAGCTTGAGATGGGTGACAGAAATAACCAAGACTTGAACCTCCGCCCCCATTCTCCCCGACTTTTTTATACGTGTCACCGCGTCTGGGCCTTGGACCGATTCGTCGGTCGCCCGTGGCGGGGCACGGTTAACTCCGCTACGCTGATGGGTATGTTGAAGCTCGAAGATAATCATAAGTTCTCGCAGGAATCCGTACGTGATTTCGTTGATGGCGACTTGATCTTCATGGAGGGCGACGACAGCCGTGAAATGTACGTCGTCGTCGAGGGCGAAGTCGTCGTTACCAAAAAATCCAATAAGGGTGACATCACGCTCGCGACCTTAAAAAAGGGTGACTTCGTCGGTGAGATGTCGCTCTTGGAGTCACTTCCTCGGAGCGCTACGGCTCGCGCGCGTGGAAAGACCAAGCTTCTGGCCATTCATCCGGGCGGGTTTCTCCTGAAAATTCGTCGTGATCCGACCTTTGCCTTTGAAATGCTTCAGACGCTCTCCCGTCGCATTCGGTACACGAACGACAATCTGATGAAAGAGCTTAATCGTGCCGGCTCGTCTGCCGATTCGTTGAAGGCGATCATCCAAGGAGCCGAGTTCAAATCGGGCGACGAGGTGGCCGCGCTCCCCGCAACGAAAGTCGAGGTAGTCCCCAATGATCACGGAAATCCGCGACCGTAAGCTCGTCGTCATCTCGGATCTCCACCTCGGGAATCCGTTCTCGAAGGCGAAGAACTCAACCGTTGAGTTTTTTCATTGGGCCGCCCGCCACGGATACGATGTCGTCATTAACGGCGACGGATTTGAGATCGCTCAGGTTTCGTTCTCAAAGATCGCCCGCGACGTGCCCGAAGTTTTTCATGCGCTTAAGTCTTTCACCGCCAAGGGTCTCGACGTTTATTACGTGATCGGGAACCACGACATCGTGCTCGAAAATTTTTTGAATGATTTGGGCGGCTTTAAAATGGCGCCGTTTCTCAATGTCTGGTCCAAAGACCAGAGGATCCGCATTGAACATGGTCATCTCTACGATCCATTCTTCGTTAAGAATCCGGAGCTCTACGAATTCGCGACGTGGTTTGCGGGACTGGCTCTTCACTTGAATCCGAGCCTGTATAAAATGTGGATCGCGTTTGAGAAATTTAAATCGAAGTACATCTGGAAACAGCCGGCGGGCGGCATCGCGGGTGAACACGCGAACTTCCGCGAAGCGGCGGTTGAACTCTCGCAACGCGGATTCGACGCGGTTATCTTCGGTCACACACATCACGCAGGCTCCGCGGAACTGCCCGGTGGTCGCCGCTACTTCAATACCGGAAGCTGGCTCATGGGCACACCTTTTCTCGAGATCAACGACGGCCGCATCGAGCTCCGACGTTGGGACCGATTCATGGAACCCGGGGAATGCCCCCTGACGACAGCTCGCCGGGCGGCTTAAACTTCGCCCGACCTTGATCCCGTGAACTTATTCTGATCTCCATCCGATACAGACCTCATGCAACACGCTTTGTTGAGGCCAGCCATGTACCTGAAATACGGAATTCTCGCTCTAACCACGAGTCTCTTCGCCGTTCAAGCGATCGCGGGACCGTTTCAAGTGAAAGCTCCGCAGTACTGGAAAAACCAGAGTCAAGAGCCGCAATATACCGTATACACCAACAGCCGCTCACCGAAAAACGCGGAGACGGTGACGACCCTGGTTTTCACGCGTGCGAGCCAAAACGATGAGTTCCAGGCGAACTTGCACACCGTGCCCCACGCGGATCTCGCGAAGGTGCGGAATAGCTACATGCGCACTCTCGGCATCACCAACTATACGGTCCTCGACATCAAAAAGGTGGAGCTCCCTAAGTCGAAATTTAAATTTATGCAGGTCATTCAGTCGCGCTTTCGTGATTTGAAGGGCCGCGAAGTTCAGATGCTCGAGCGTCAATACATCTCGGGCCGCCGCATGTTCGTGGTGAGTTATTTGGTCGACGATGTCGCCTTGAATGACCGGCCGCGCGCGGAGCGTGCGCTTGATTTCTTTAAACCAGCGGAATCGGGTCGCGAACCGGCGGCCTCCGAAGTCGTGGGCGCTCAGGAGACTCAAGCTCCTCAGCAAGAAGAGAAGTTCGAACCAGAACCCGGCGTTAAGTACAAAGATCTCGACATGACGAAGCCGGAGAACGTGGAACTCTGCCGTACCGTCGACGAATCGGTTCGACGGAAGCCGACCGAGGATACCTTTGTTAACTTCCTCGCGGATCAGCTGAAAATTCGCCGCGGATGCGTCATCGGTGTTGCTCAAAACCTATGGGGTGTGATCACGATGCCATTCAAGTTCATAGGTTGGCTTGATCAGGTCACGAGTCTCGGGAAGAGCGAAGCTCGAGATCAAGCGATCGCAACCGTGAGCTCAGTCGCAGCCGAAATCAAAAAAGATCCGGCGGAGTTCGCGATGAAGATTGTGAACTCAAAGATTGGCGCCGCCCTCAACGAATACAACGTCTGGGGATGCTATACCAACGAAGAAAAGGCCCGCAAGATTTGCGAAGTCGCCGCCAACTTAATTCCTACAGGCCTCTTCTTTGCGGCTCTCGCTAAGGGACCCATGTCAGTCGCCGACGCGCTGAAGATGAAGAACATCGTGCGCGAGACCATGGAGAAAGACCCTAAAGCCGCGAAAAACACGACGCCGCCGAAAACCGAAGATGCAAAAGAAGTCGCGCAGAAAGCGGACGGTAAAGAGAGAAGTTCTGAATCCGAGAGCGGCGTTGGCGTGAAGGTGACGGACTCGGCCCGCGAGCCATCGGCTCCGACGGCGGCAGCTCCGGCGAAAGCCGCTTCGGCCGATGCGCCCGTTCGCACGCTCCCCGCGCCGGCAAAGATCGTACGCCCCGAATCCGTGCAGGCAGCGTTCAGCAAACTTGACGGCGATCAGGCAAAGCGACTCGATCAACTTCTCTCGTCGGATGAGAAAAACTTGACTGATCAACTTAAAGAAATCATCAAGCTCGGAAAAACTGACGATCTCGGAAAGCTTTTGAAAGACAAGAACCTAAAAGAAGATAAGGCGCTGAAAGCTGAGATCGCAAAACTCGCGACTCCGAACAAGGCGGAAGTTGCGAAAGCTCCCGCACCGGTTCAGCTCAATCCGCAGGCGCAGAAGGTGGCGGATTCCATCGACACGAATCAAGAGTTAAAGAACCTTCGCGGCTATTCAAACGACTCGGCACGCGAGGCGCTCCGTACGGCGGCCGCGAAGTCAGCAACCGGCGAAACCAACGCCGGCGATTATCTCAAGGCGCTCGCTTACAATGAGGGTTCGCCGACGCGCGTGCGTTCGTCGCTCATGCGGACGAAAGGTTTGACGGATGATCAGCGTGAGCGGATTGGAAAAGACTTCGACGCCGCGAACTTCCGCGTGACCGAACTCAGAAAAAGTTACGGGGATCTCGTGGATAAATCGGGAGAAGATCTCGGTGAACTCTACCGTCTCCTCGATCAAGCGGAGAAAAACAAAATCAGCGCCGGAAAAACTCCTGCTCGGGCACGCGAGGAAGTTCGCGACTTCGTCCGCTCAAATAACATTTGCACGCCAAAATAATGAAAGCGAGCGGGGACATCAGTCCCCTTTCCATCGGCGCGCGGCCTTCTTCTCTCCGTGTTCCTTCTTTGACTTCAATCTGCGTTGTTTAGATCCGAAGGTGGGTTTCGTCGGCTTACGTTTTTTCGGTGGGCGCAGGACGGCCGCGATCATTTCTTTTAACTTTTCAATGCAGTCCGCGACGTTTCTCCCCTGATCGCGGTGGCGTTCACTCGTGATGAGGAGCTCGCCCTCTTTCGTGAGCTTGGAGCCGAAGCGGGCGAGGAATCTTTCGCGAGCGGGCTCGGTCAGCGTTCGCGTCGTCAAGGGGCTCCAGCGCAGCACGGCCTTACTACTCACCTTGTTGACGTTCTGGCCGCCCGCGCCGGAGCTGCGGGCGTAGGTGAAGTTCAGTTCGTCCTGCGGAATCGAGATGTCCATTGTCGAGCCTCGTCAGTGAGTCGTAACTTTTTTCTTGTAGGCGACGGCGCGGGCCTCCCAGCCCTCGCGCTCGTAGAAGCGTTTTCCTGCTTCGTTTTCAACTCCGGTGCAGAGTCGCATGTTTGAGAGTCCAAGCCTCCGCGCTTCGGCCTCGGCATAGCGGAGAAGTTCGGCGCCGTGGCCCTCCGAGCGAGCCGCTTGGATCGTCACGAGATCGTCGATATACATGTGAGAGCCGTGCACGAGATCGTGAAGAATCCGGTAACCCATCACGGCCAGAAGGTCACCACCCGACTCGCGGCCGACCAATCGGTAACCATCGGCGGCCACCGCGAGTTTCACGAGGCTTGAGAACTCCGCCTCACTCATGTGGGGACGAAGTTCCTTGATCACGGCGTAGGCGCGCGACAAATCATCGGGCACTTGAAGCTGGACCGTGCGAACTTGCCCTTTGCTCATGCGAGCTCTTCCGCTTGATCGGTGATCTCCATTCGCGAAACGAGTTCGGAGAGGGCCTGAACGGACTGCCCGCTTCCGCCCATTTCGGACCATGCGCCGCCCGCGCCGTCTTTCCAAGCATAGATGTCGAGGTGGGCAAACGGAATTTTTCCGACGAAGCTTTCCAAAAATAATGCGGCCGTGATCGCCCCGCCGAATCCGTCGGCGCTGTTCTGGCAATCGGCGAACGTTGATTTCAGTGACGATCGGTAAGGCTGGTAAAGCGGAATTCGCCAAGCCAAGTCGCCGCGGGTGAGACTCGCGTCCATCACGCGTCCCGCGAGATCGTCATTATTTGAGTAGAGGCCCGCGATCTCCGCACCTAAAGCAACCTTGTTTGCACCGGTTAAGGTCGCCACGTTGATCAGGGCACTCGGTTGGTTCTCACCAACTTGCTTGACGGCCACGTCAAGGGCGTCGGCCAGAACGAGTCGTCCCTCGGCATCGGTGTTCTGAATTTCTACCGTCATTCCGCTTCGCGCGGTGATCACGTCACCGGGTCGGAAGGAGCGACTGCCGACGGCGTTCTCGGCGAGACTCACGTAGACGTCCAGGGGATGTTTAAGACCCGTGCGCTCGGCCCAAAGAGCGAGACCGATGACAGCTGCGGATCCGCCCATGTCTTTTTTCATCCAACGCATGTTCGATGCCGGCTTGATATCGAGGCCTCCGCTATCGAACGTGATTCCCTTTCCGACGATCGCCAGCGGCTTCACGCCTTGAGGCACCCCGTCGGGGCGATAACGAAGATGGACAAGGCGTGGACCTTCAGCCGCCGCCCCGCCGACAGCGAGGAGGAGGTTCATACGTTCTTGTTTGAGCTTCTCGCCTTCCCAGATTTCGATTTCTGTCGTGCGGCTGTCAGCGAAAATTTCTTCGATCGCTTCGGCATAGGTGCGCGGGTTTAACTCGTTCGGCGGAAGGTTGACCAGATGGCGCGCGACGTTTACGGCAAGGCCGAGATTCGATGCGAGGTCGATCGCACGTTGATTGAGCGTGTCCTGATCGGACTTATAGAGAAGCGTCGGAAGTTTGCGGCGTGGCTTCTTCTCGAATCCGCGATTTTCTTGGTAGAAGTACGATGCGATCTCAAGTCCCACAATGAGCCCGCGCTCTTCTTCACGCCCGACCCCGTAAGTCTCAACAATGAGTCTTTCAACACCGTAAGAAGCGACGGCCGAGACCACCGGGCCGACGGCGTCGCGAAAGCGCGCGTAGTTGGACTTTTCAAGGGCCGCCTCGGAACTCGAGGGCTGATTGGCTGAGGCACGCAAGAACCAAACGGGTCCGTTCGTGCCCTGGAAGAATTGGGAATCGGCTTCGCTCGCGAGCAGCATCTGCATTTGCCAACGGTTGAGGTGCTCGCCAGCGACTTTCTTAAAAAGCTTCGCGTCTCTTTGACCAAACGCAAGTACGAACGCGCGCTTTCCCGATCTCGCCTCGGCCCCCTTCGGGCGACGGAGCGTGGAAGTCCAAGCCGCAAGCGGAAGCCCGAAGAGCGAGGCATCTGTCGCTCCTCGCGATGTCGTAGCCGTCGTCGCTGTCGTGGTTGCGACCTTTGTCGTCGTCACCCGCGCGCTCGCTCGCTTCATTGTCGCGGCGGCACGGGCAGTGGTCGCCTTCTTCCTGGTTGTCTTTTTTGTGGTCTTTGCGGTCGTCGCGGGCCGTTTCGCCATCTCTGCTGCTCCTCTGGTTGCCGAATTGGATTGCCTGATCGGGCGTTTCCAAAGGACCACGGTACTTGAGGGTCAAAAGCGTGTCACGACCGCTCTCAATTTCAGCGCCGTGTTAGACTGACCTCGAAGATGCAGCTTCGTTCATCTTTCACGACTCCATGGGATTCGTGTAAATCAGATTTTGTGAAGCCTACCGTGATGTGCGGGTAAAACTTGGTTGCTTGGAAAACACCCCGCTCTCCGCCTCTCTCGATGTGGAGCGCTTCAATCCGTCGTCGAATCACTAAAAGATTCTTGGACCTGACGACGATGAAGTAAGTTCGCTCCCTCTTCCGACGATCCAAGATCGCCTCGCCCCTCCCGAGACAAACCGGCGTTAGATCCGAGGCCTGAATTGACTCCTCGAGCGCAATTCGCTCGACGTCTTCGATCGAGACAAACTTCTCTACGGCTTCCAACTCGGGCGGCGTGAGGACGGTGACGTGCGCCTCGCCGCGCGTGATGAGCCGGTCACCCGTCATCCGTTCGAGTTGATCAAAAACGGACTTAATAGGCTCATACGGAAGTTGGAGTGACAGGTAGTTTCGCTTCTTTTCGAAAGCCTCGTGCGATCCCGAAAAGGCCTCTTCCGAAACGGAAACGGTGCGCGACGAGATCGCGAGACTCTGGCAACCGACGGCGGGTGTGACGGCGAGTACGCAGGCGAGATTGAGACAGAGAACGACGACCGGCAGCGAGAAGAGATTTCTCAAGAAACAACCCCGATCCAACCTTTGAGATAGGTGCCTTGAGGGAACTCCGGCCGCTGCGGATGATCTGGGCTGTGCCCGCCTCGCGCGATCCAACGAGTTTCGCCGGTCGATGCGGAGACGCGCGCGAGCATGGAGCGGAAGTCTTCTTCAGTGAAGAGCCCTGAGCATGAACAACTCACGAAGAGGCCACCGCTTGTCGTTTTGCGAATCGCTTCGCGATTTAATTTGTAATACGCTTGCGATCCCGTCGGCAGATCCTTTTTCTTTTTGATGAAGGCCGGCGGATCGCAAATGACCACGTCAAAACTTTTCTTGTCGAACTGATCCATGGCTTCGAGAACGTCGGCCTTCACGGTCTTGGCAACGCCTCCGTGTGCTTCAACGTTCCGGGCCGCAAGCTCGAGAGCCTTAACAGAAGCGTCCACGCAGACGACTTCGGCGCGACCGCCGAGGCTCGTGACGACATTCGAGAGGTGCGAACCCCATTGGCCGATGTAACAGCAGAGATCGAGAATGCGGATGTCTTTTCGCTCGCGGGCGAGGTTCGCCAGCGACTTCGATGTGAGTTGAATATTGAACCTTTGATCGAGAAAGAACCCGGTCTTTTGCCCACCGATCAGATCGGCTTCAAAGGTGACGGGTTTTAGTCCCGGAAGCGAAGGCTCGGCGATGAGTTTCGCTCGCACGGGATCGAAGCCTTCTCCCGCCCGGTGAACGCGCTTGGCTTCGACCGCGATTCCTTCCATCGCGCGCGATTTTGAATCGTTCGCCACGACGATGGAAGTCTTAGTCCAGTCTCCGCTCTCGGCTTCGACGAGGAGTTCGAGTGACTCGAGCACCGAAGGAAGAAGCCGATCCATTCCGGCCGTTGACGATTGCAGGACAAAAACTTGACCGTCGTTCTCGAGACGAAACCGATCAATCACCAGGCCGGGGATGTAATCTCCCTCCGCAAAGCAGAGGCGGTGACTCCATTCAAAGACTCCGCTCAGTTTCCGCAGCCTTGAAGCTTGAAGGAGGCGGTCACGGAAAAATTCGACATCGACGCGAGAGTCAGAGTTTCGCGCAAGTGTTCGAAACGAGATCAAGGAATTCGGATGGCCGTAGCCGCGCGCGAGGAAGTTCCCTTGAAAATCACGGAGCTCGATGAGTTCACCTGGAACGATGCCCTTCGGACTCTGCGCGAGCTCATTTGAGAAAACCCAAGGATGACCGGAGCGGAACTTCTTCTCTGAACCTTTTTTGAGGAGCCATGTTTGCATTGAGCGGATTTGCCCCATCGGCGCGAGCACGTCAAGAAAGGCCCCCTTCCGTGTCAATTTTGACCCGCGAAC
>SXSP01000322.1 GCA_005792225.1 Bdellovibrionales bacterium
ACTCGGGTTCCGCCGGGATCAAAATCATTTTTATTTATACAGGTTGAGCCTTACGAACTCCACCTAGGCGGCCTAGACCCGTGGCAATTTGCCACCGAGTGCGCTTGTGTTTCACGTAGCGTGGAAAACCAAACAATGTTGTAGGTGCTTGTTTAGCTAGCGTCACCTTCCCCTAATTCGCTGGTATTTCAAACGACGGGGTCGGACTCTGCTTCCTGAGGAGTCAAGTTCCAAGCGCTTTTAAGCCAACGAATCCAAGGAGGATATCTCATGAAAAAAGCACTCGCGCTTCCCGTGTTCTCAGTTGCTCTCATGGTGGGGCAATCCGCGCTCGCGGCGAATGTTTTCGTCGCGACGGCCCGAGGCGCCGATCTTGCGCGCGCCGATCAGGAAAAAATCACTGGCATGGTTCGTCGGTCCGTCGAGAACATGCCCGAGCACACTCTCGTCCAAAGCGAATCCGAAGCTGACTTCGTTTTGCAACCTGCGGTCGTTCGCCGTGAAGAAGGTCAGATTCTTCGCATCGAAAAAACAAAAGACGGCGATCTGATTGCGGTCGCCGAGCAGCCCGTCGACATGGCCTCATCCAGCGCGAATGCGCAGTCGGTCACCCAAACTGCGCTTCAGAGTGACACCTACGTCACTCAGGCCAACGCAGGGGGAAGCCGTCATCCCGCATCCGCTGAACAATCGGTTGCGAGTGATTCGACGACTGCCAGCAGCGGACTCTCGGCTGATACCTCCGACACACGCACGATTCACAGCCAACCCGCGGCTTCATCCAACGTGACAACTGATTCCGGCATGAGCGACGAGATGGCGGACATGGCGCCGACAACCGGGAGCCTCATGGATGACGACACAACGATGACCGATATGGCCGCCGACACGAGTGGGACCGGAAGCGGAATGAGCAGCGGCTCTTCTCTCGACAGCACTTCGCAAGATGCGGGCGTTGCGGCGGGCGATGTTCGTGCTTCGAGCCCGAAAATCGCAAGCGGTATCCCCGGCTTCTTCCAAGTGGGTTTCGGACCGGCGTTTGCGATCGGCCTTGATTCAGACAACATCATGTACAACATCAATGCTTCGTATAACTACAACATTAGCGAGCAGTTGACGGCGAAGGGCTTCGGCGACTTCAACTTCGGAACCGGCGCTGACTCCGCACAAATGATCAACCTCGGCGCCGCCGCCGAAGTTTATCCGCAGAACTTCCCGACGTTTGGCGACGCTCAACCGTACCTGATCGGTGATCTGGGTTACGGTTTCGCTCGCAATGCCGAGACAAATGCGACAGGTGACGGTGTCACCGTAGGCGCGGGCGCGGGTTTCAAATTCGCCGCACGTCAACTCAACTGGGATATCAACGCACATTACGCGGTATTGACGACACAGATCGATGGCAACACGCCGTCGGTTCTCGGCATCCGCGCGGCACTTAACTTTTAATCAGGGAGGCCATCATGGCTGAAGTTTCAATTCATTCAAAAACAAGTTCACGCACGCATCCACTCGAATCAGACGTAGCCCACATGCACGCGCTTGTCAGCTGGCGCGCGGTCGTTGCCGGACTACTGATCTCGTTCCTCACGATGGCGATTCTGCTTTCACTCGGCATGGCGATGGGTGGAGTCGGCCTGAGCGACGGAACGAGCGCCCAGAACGCAGGTATCTTTACGGGCGTATGGTTCCTCGTCTCGGCTTTGATCTCGCTCTTTGCAGGTAGCTACTTCGCCGCCAGAATTTCGACGTTCCACACGAACCGGATCGGTTCGGCGCAGGGCCTCGTGATCGCGGCGTTGTTCTTCGGTCTCTTCCTCTGGCAATCGTTCGCCGCGATCGGCTGGGCAGGTCGAATGACCGGAAACGCAATCGGGGGTGCCGCCTCCGCCGTCAGCGGAGTCGCGAACCAAGCGGCCGACAATCCGACGGTTAACAAGATCGTTCAAAGTCAGCTGGGCGATCTGAATCTTCGTTCGGAACCGCAAACGGTCCTCAACGGAATTGCTACCCGCATGCTGAGCGGTGACACGGAAGGTGCAAAGAACTATCTAGCTGCTCAAGCCGGGATTTCTCCGACCGAGGCGGACCGCCGAATCACGGAACTTCGCACGCAAGTCGAACAAGCGACCGTGCAAGCTCGAGAGACAGCGGCCGGCGCCCTCCAGGCAACTGGCTGGACACTCTTTGCAACCCTGTTCCTCGGAACGGCGGCGGCAATCGGCGGTGGTGCGCTCGGTTCACTCGCGAACCTGCGCAAACCCCTCACTCGTGAGCAGCTCGACTCCGTCAGCCACTACGAGACGGCACCCGTCTGATCTCGCCTCAAATAAGCCCGCGCTCCAAACGAGGCGCGGGTTTCTTCTCACAACTCACGATAGTTGAGTTCCCCCAAGAAATCCTTTTTGCCGAGGTCGATCCCGTTGTGGCGGAGAATCGCGTACGTCGTCGTCGAGTGAAAATAGAAGTTTGGAACCGCCATCTGAAGAGTCATCTCTCGCGCGGGTAAAGATTTTCCCGGCATGAAGTTGATCGCGATTGAGCGTTGTTCGGCTTCTGCGAACGACTCTGGCTTGAGCGTCTTGAGAAAGTCGATCGTCTTCTTCACACGCGCGGTGAGTTCTTCTAGCGTTTGTTCGTTATCCTCGTACTTCGGAGGCTCCTGACCCGTGAGCCTCGCTCCGATACCCTTGGCAACATCAGTCGCGATCTGGACCTGTCGGATAAAATGCAGCTGATCCGGAGCCAGCCGCGCGTTCATGAGGTTCTTCGTATCGTATCTTTTGGTTTCGGCGTGCACTCTTGCCTTGTCGAACCAAGTGAGCATGTTGCCCAGGACTTTAATGAACTGCGGAACGGTAATATCAAAATAGCTCAAAGCCATCCAAATCTCCTCGAAGGTTTGAGGCGGAGATTAGAAAGGCTCGCAAACCAAGTCAAAGCGACGCTGATTCTCGAGGGCGTTTTTGACCTGCGTTACAAATGCGGCGGGATCAAACGCATCAGAATTTTCGGCGGCTTCACGAACCACGGCGGTGAAGTCGGGATTCGCGATCTTGCCACAACCGAAGAAGTCACTCAGGCGATTCACCGCATCCGGATCGCTCGATGAGAGCTGAGTTCTCAAAACGTCTTTTTGCGCCTTCACGTGTTTTAAGAGCGCCATCTGTTTCTTCTGTCGATTCGCGATCGTGAATGCACCGATGAGTTTAAGGATCTTCAATCGGTCCGCGCTTTCACGCCAGAGAAACCGACCCACGGTCCACACGCCGACACTTGCGAGATCCAACCAACTTGAACTTGGTGGGACGCCGAACGTCAGAAGATACGAGAAGATCGTCTTTTGCATCGCTTCGGTGTCGGCGTGACCCGCGCCCATCTCTTGAAGCAGCCCTCTAAATGTTGGAAAAGCCATCCAAACCTCATCCGTATCGAGGAGGCCGTCGCCATTCAGATCATGGTTCATGATGACGTTTTCTGTGTAATGAAGAATCGGCACCATCGAGCGGAGCTCGGATGAGTCCACGGGCCGGGTCGAATCAAAACCCTTCGCTCGTCCCGCGCTCTCGAGCGCCTCGCGAAACTCCGCCTTTGTTTCTTCAGGAGCTCCCTCGTACCAGGCGACGAGCCCGGGAAGATTTTCGACGTAGCTTGAGAAGTTGGACCAAAATTTATCTCGGAAGCATTCCGCCGTGATTTTCGGCTTCTTAAAGACGTCAGTTTGCAGCGGTACGGCTTGGCACTCTTCGTCCATGAGCCAGGAGTCGTAGACATCATCGGCGATGAAGCTCCCACCCAAGGCGACGTGAAACCATTCGATGATTTCGTGGGTACTGACCCGTGGACGCCCGGTAGATGCCGAAGTAAAGATGCTGCTCTCCAAAAACGTTCGCGCACCCGCAGCCGTACTGCGCACGTCGATGAGATTTAAGTCGAGTCCGAGTTCGCGGATATCCCAATAAATCTCTACGATCTCCGCTTTCGTTAGCGAGGGGAAACGCAGCGTTTGCGGGCGAGGGTCATGGGTATAACCCCGAAAGATGAGCGACACCGCAGAACGAAGCGCATTAATCAACGTCATTCCGCGAAGAGAAATCTCGGGCAGTTTGGTCTCTGGCATGATCCAGAGGCGAGCCCGGGGATCACGAACGAGGACGCGTCCATGGGTCAGCAGGTGTGCGATCTCAGCCCGCGGACCGGAAGTCTTTCCGTCTTGGAACGAGGCTTTCACTTCCGCGACGGGAAGGAGCTTACGTTCGCCGAAGACGTGCAGAATCTCTCGCTGACCGGCGAACCAGTCCTGGAGACCTCTCCTGAGCAAATGAATCTGCGAGGAACCGAGGAACTTCGCCCTTTGATCGCGATCCGACTTGGTGTTCCCGTGAAGGATCTTACCCAAAACCTTGGGAACCAAATCCTTTACGGTCGGCGCGCGAAGGCCCCAGTAAATCTCTTTTGATTTTTCATCGGCCATCGCATCGATGACGGCGTAGATCCTTTCGACCGGAATTCCGTTCGATCGCAGGCTATGGACGGCGACCATTGACATCAGGAGATCCAGCGCATCGTTTGCCAAAGACTCCGTGGCATCGATTTCGCTTTCAAGCCACTGATCGTTCGACATCGCGATAAACTTCGCGCGAATCGCGATGCCCCATGCGCGGGTGACGGACGTGAAGAACGTTGGCCATTCCGAAGATACGATAAACCGCGCCGAACCGCCGACGAGAATGCCTTTCGCGGCTTCCGCGAATGCGAGGAGCCTGGCTTCCTTGTTCTTCAACATGCCCAGCTTCAAGAGAAGGTTCAGGATGGAGTCGACATCGTACGCCGGCCTTCTAAAATCGGAATTCCTCATCTCTGACGCCAGCACGTCGCCGATCTTCGCGAGACTTTCACTCGCACGGATCGCGGCTTCTGCTTCAAGGCCATCGGCGGAGAAGAAGAGGGCTCCTGTATAAGGCGAAAGATCATCTAAATGGGGACGAAGGCGGAGCAGGAATTCTTTAACCCGATTCAGCTCGCCGCGCGTGAGACGATCCGGATAGCCACCAAACCAAGATTGTTTGATCTTAAGGATTTCTTCCACCCACTCCGAGGCGCTCGCCCCCGATTTCGATGGAAAATAGACATCAAAAAATCCGGAAAGTTCCGATCGCGACCAGCCCTCGCCGCTTCGACCGACGGTCTGTTCGGAGAATTGATCCATTCCACGAACGAGGCAGTCGATCTGCGGCCCCATGCGAGGCTCGCCCGTACGCGCCCAGAGAGTCACGTTCTCCTTGAAGTGACTGAGACATTCTTCCGTATTTTGCTTGAATTCGATGTTGAGTGTTTTGGCCTTGGATCCGAGAAAATAGCTGCAACCGCCGAGGCCACCAGCCACGGCCGCGAACGTGAAGATTGCGAGTAAAGCCGGGGCCCCTCGCTTAAATGTGAAAATCTTCGCCATCATTCAGGAATCCTAATGGCGGATGAGTTTGCAAGGGTGAGTCCAGGTGATTTCCCCCACGTTGAAATAGAGGACTATGAGCCCTGCAAAAACTCGTAGCCGACCGGAAGTCTTTACCTAGTAGCGCCACGCATCGGCCGGACGTAAACTTCGGGCTCCATCTTGACGGAGGAATTCTGAACCGGTTTGCTCTTCGTCATGAAAGAAAAATTTCGCACTTTCATCTTCGCAGCTCTTCTCATCAACATCGTAACGCTCGCTCGCGCGAACGCCTGCGAGCCGGTCGCTCAGCGAGGCGGCATACTCGTCGAGGAATGCGCGCTGACTTCGCAGGAAGTCTGGGCCCGCGTGACCGTAGCGGGCCGCGCCCGACGGCAAAAGCCAACGGTGTTCAACGCCCTCTTCGGGAGCAAGAGTCCTCTCTGGAAGCGAGTTTGGATTTCTGAAGGAGAGGGTCGGCTGACCATCGAAGAACAAGAATCACTTCGCTTACTGCTCGCGACGTCGAGCCCAAGATTCGCGCGTTCGAGTGCTTCGTCGTTCGTCGATCTCCTGGCGAACTTCTTGGCTCCCGACACGGCCCTTGAAAATTTCGACGCGCAAACTCAAGGCGCAAGATGGCAGGCTGATTTTAGCAGACGCTGGACCATGATCTGTGAATTCATCGGCCATCCGCGAGTTGCGACGTACACTCTGAGGGACTCGGCTCGCTCCACCCGATCTTCAACTTGGATTGTCGGAGATCCCGAGAGTGGTTGCCGTGGCCGGTGCGGTTTCGGCTGCGGCCAGGCGATTCCTCAATGGCGGTCGAAGCAGTACACGCAAGAGTGCCTTAACCATGATGCCTGCCATTCTGAAACGGGCGCGCAGCTCGGTGTTTGCGCGAGTGCCTTTTGGTCTGCGACCGCAAGTTATCTCTTCGCGCCCAATTGCGGATGACACTCACGAGATGACTTCCGAACGACGAAGAAAAAGCGTTACAGTCGAAGCCTACGGCTCACTCTGCGATTTCATTGATCACGTCGAGAGTGAGCCTCACGACACGCGCGTTTGCCGAAAGAGTTTTTTCTTCGACACTTCGCAAACCGCTAAGGACGCCATCGAGAGCTCAGGTATCCCGCACCCGGAGGTCGATCTCCTTCTCGTCAATGGAACTTCTCGTGGGTTCGATGCCGAAACCAATGACGGCGACCAAATTCAAGTTTATTCGCGCGAACACCCAGCGGTGCACCTTCACCCCTCTTATGTCAGGCCTGAGCCGCTCTCTGACATCAAGTTTCTGGTCGATGAGAATTCGGGAAAGCTCGCGAGCGCGCTCCTGTTACTTGGCTTCGATACGAAAATCGATTCGCGCTTGAACGACGCCGATCTCGCGCGGATCTCGAATGCGGAAAAAAGAATTCTTCTCACCCGAGACATCGGTCTCCTTAAGAGATCACTCGTTGTTCACGGATATTGGCTCAGGAGCGACAATCCTCGCGACCAAATCCTCACGATCGTGAGGCGCTATGACCTCTGGCCGATCGCACGACCCATCACGCGCTGTCTCGAGTGTAATTGTTTACTCCAGCCGGTCGCCAAAGAGGAAGTCGTGAACATCGTCCCACCCGTGGCGCATGCGACATATAACGAGTTCTTTCTCTGCCCAAATTGCGGAAAAGCGTTTTGGAAGGGCTCGCACTACCAGCGTATGCAGCTCTGGCTCGACGATCTCCGTGAAAGACTTAAAACAAAAGCTCACTGAAAAACGAGTGAGTGAGCGAGCTTCGCTGCTTTCTGCCGCGGCTTCATTCCCATCGCCGCCTCGGAGAACCATTCCTGCGTCGGTCTCTGCAAGAGACGATGAATCGAGAAACCCCAAAGGACGTGCGCCGCGATGGATGGCTTTGAATTCGCTCTGCGGAACGCTCCCAATCCCCAAAGGCTTAAACCAAATACGGGCCCCCGAGCCTCCGGATTGAGCCTTTGTATTCGGCTAAAGAGGAGCGAGTACACCACTCCCGCCACCGCCCCGGCAGCGAATCGCGACACGTAAGTCGTTAAGCGTTGGGAATCGACATCGAGCGGGTAACCGGCTTTGTACCTCACGTTCGCTCGAAGCTCGTCGTTCGGTCGTTGCGAATGCAGATATTCTCGGCTGCGGGTCATTGCCCACGTCATCGGAATCGTTGCGATGGCTCCGGCCAATGCCCCACGAATCAGCGAACGATCTAGCAAACCCATGCGAGAACCTCCTTCCCCTCATTCTGAGGCGAGCTCGGAAGTTCAAGCAAGTGTGGCTTTTGATACGAAATTAAGAAACCGAGACGATCTCGTACTCGTGAGTCTCTTTGCCGACGTCGACTGAGGCAACATCACCCACCTGGCGCCCCAAGATAGCTTCGCCCAAAGGAGATTGCGGAGTGATGACCTGGATGTGGTGGCCATCATGATCAATCGCGAGGCCCCCGCCTTGCGGCAAAAGGAGGCAGTAACTGCTCTTACCTTCGTGGTCGAGCTCAACCAATGCCGTTGAACTGATGGAGTCTTCCTCGCCGAATTCTTTAACTCCGAGCTGGCGGATCGTGTTGATCATCTGCTCAACCGCCGCGACGCGCTTGGCTTGTGCGCCGGCTAAATAAGAAGCCTCGAGTCCGCGCGTATCGTACTGATCTTCCGGCTCGCTCTCCTCGTGAGTTGCGGCTTCATATGTATGAAGGGCCGCTTCAGCCAATTGGCTGCGCTCGCTCTCAAGTTTCGCGATCAGCTTTTCAAATAAGACGTGCTTGTTCATCAGCTCAGGCCTCCTGAAAAGGGCAAAACTTTTTATACCTCAGTTTCAGGGATTGCAATGCGCACTTGGTTTTCGCGGAAGCGCGGCGACATTAGTCAAATTTTCTGCACAACAAATCGATCTTCAAGCTGGGTTCGTTGGTTCTCGGCTGAAGATACGTAACGTGCATCGAGTGACGCGCGGGTGACGTCATCGATTCGACCGGAAAGAGAAGGCTTCCGCCCTTTCCCATGATTCCACCACGCGCACGAACTTCGACGGCACCGTGATACGGAATGATCGCCTGCACTCGCGGCGGCCGCCCCTTACCGTAGTACTTGCGGTGCCGAGTGTCGCTCTTCTTCATCAGTGCGACCTTCGCCTGCGCGCTCACGATCTGCAACGTTCCGAGATCCGTGGAGTCGTATTGGATGCGAAACAACGCCGATTTATTCTGCGAACTGCAAATGAGAGTTTCCGCTTTGAGCGGAAGCGCGAATGCCGCAAGAGACAGGAACGTGAGGACTTGGGTCTTCATCTTCTTCAACCTTGGCCCGGATGAAACAACGTTCGAGGGCGGGCCGGTCGATCAGAAGAGCAAGCTTCGAGCCGTAAAAAGAACACGAGATTTAGCGGGTTTAGGGGAGACACCCCTGTCGAACTTCCGAACGCCAGCCGCAGCGTGGCAAGCAGAAGGTACGCCGTACCGCATGCGGTACGGCGTACCCCCGGACCCCCGGCCCTCCGGCCGTGCCGGTTACTGTTTACAGAACGGGAGAGTGGGTTGGATTTGGCAGAGCGAATCGCAGAGGGCTTGGTCGCCGAGCGGGCAGTCGCCGGGGCTTCCGCCACCACCGCCGCCTCCGCCGCCGCCACCACCGTTCGACTTCGTGTCGACGAGGATCGTGAGCGAAGTTGCTGTCTGACCGCTTGCGTCCTTCACAGTGACGTTCGTTTCGCCGGCGTTGTTCGCCGTCAAAATACCTTCAGCCGTGATCGAAGCGACCGATGAGTTAGAAACTTCAAACGTGAACGGCGCTTTTCCGTTCGTTCCTTCGAACTTCATCGTCTCACCCACCGCCATCGTGCCGGCCGCGGGAGTGATGTACATTTGTTTACTCATGAGCTTCTCGGTCGAAGCGAGAGCGTCGATGCGGCAGTTACACGCCGTTTCGATTTGAACTTTCGCACCCGTCTGCTGCAAGAGAGCGCGAGCTTGTGCGCCCGTCAAAGACGGATCCTGCGCCTTTAAGAACGCAACCATTCCCGCAACGAGCGGAGTCGCCATCGAAGTTCCGGAGAGATTTCCGTACTTGTTCGCGGGTAAAGTGCTCATGATGTTCAAGCCGGGCGCCGCGAGGTGAACCGTGCGTTTACCGTAGTTCGACCAGTTGGGCTTCTCGTCTTTGTCACCACTGGCAGCAACCGTGATCGAATTCGGGAAGTTTCCGTTGGCGGGATAAACTTCCGTCTTGTCGTTGTTCGCGCCATCGTTCGCCGCGGCCGCGACGAAGATGATGCCTGCGTCGTCCGCGCGCTTCAGAGCCTCAACGAGCGGCATCGCTTGGTTGCGACGGATCGTCGCGCCCCACGAAGCTGAGATCACTTGGACTTTCTTTTGGATCGCGTAGTCGATCGCTTTAATTGCGGCGTTCAAATCGCCCGAGCCATCTTCGCCGAGGAAGCGGAGGGGCATCATCGAAACTTCGGGGCTGATGCCAACGATGCCGCCGTCAACGAGGCCGGTTGCGCCGATGATTCCTGAGCAGTGAGTTCCGTGGCCGGGGTTTGCGCGGCCGGTTTTATCCATCGGATCTGAAGTGTTCTCTTTGAAATCGTAACCGGGAATCGAGTTGGCCTTCAGAGATTCGTGGTTGTAGTCCGTTCCGGTGTCGATAACCGCAACGACCACATTGCGCGAACCACGGTTACCCGCGCGAGTCCACGCGGCTTCGGCGTTCACCTTTTTGATCGCCCACTGTTCTTTCAGCGCTTGAGCCGTGATCGGAGCGCGAACGGCGCGAACGATCGCATTCGGAACGACGTACTCGACATTCGTGTTGCTCATGATGCGCGCGAGGGCGTGTTTTTCCTCGACGGCATTCACTCTCACTTTCAAAAGGTTTCCGAACGGGTTGTGTTCCATGACGCGAACACCGGCCGTCGAACGAACAGATGCGAGTGCCGCGAACTCTGCACCCTTGTACTTCACGATGTATTCACCAGGTACTGCTTCCTGAGCGAAAGCTTGACCCGACCACGCGAGTGCCGCAGCCGCGAGACCAGAGACTAAAGTAGCAATCCGTTGCTTCATAGGTTTTCCCCCTCTGGTAAACTAGGTTAGTCGGGGCCTGAGTCGTTTCAAGACGAATGTTGAGAAACCTACAAATCCTAGACTCGACTTACGTCAGCTTCTGAAGCGAGCGAAGTGCGACTGAAGACCGGGAGAACCGCGCTGGGACGGTCGAACATGCGCACCTCTCCGCGATGTAACCACAGAATTCGGTCGCAATGTTCCAAGGTAGACAAGCGGTGCGCGATGATGATTTGCGTGCGGTCAGCGAAAAATTCTCGAGTGGCGCGTACGAGAAGCTCCTCGGACTGAGGATCAACGGAGCTTGTCGCTTCATCCATGACGACGACAGGTGCGTCTTGTAAAAGGCAGCGAGCCATGCAAAGAAGCTGCCTCTCGCCGGCCGAAAGATTTCGGCCGCGCTCCTCGATCGCTGCATTGAGCCCATGCGATTGCTCCGAGAGCCAATCACTTAAACCCACGCGGGCGAGAGCTTGAACGATTTCCTCATCTGAATGCTCGCCAACGAGATCCAGATTTTCTCTGAGGGTTGAACGAAACAACGTGGGCTCCTGAGAAATCAAGGCAATCGATCTCCGGAACAAATTGAGATCGGCGCCGCCGGCACCTACGTCGGGCGCGATTCCTCCCACGAGAATTCGTCCTTCTTGAAAAGGATAGAGATGAAAGAGAGCTTGAACGAAGCTCGTTTTCCCACTCCCCGTTCGGCCGATGATTCCAATCTTTTCTCCGGAACGAATTTCGAAGTTCAAACCCTTCAGCACCCACGGCAGATCGGGCGAGTACTTGAACCAAAGATTTTGAACCGTCACGGATGCGGCCGGCGTCGTCACGATGTCGAGATTTTTTAGATCAGCCTCTTCGTTGATGGAGTAGGCCGGATGCGCCGTCGGAAAGCCGCGAGATGCGGGAAGCTTCGCTCCCGGCTCGAGATCGCGGCGCAGGTAATCGTTTAATCTCTCAACGCCAGTGAGCGCCTCTTCGAGTTGCGCGAGCCACTCAAAGAACATTTGGACCGAAGTTCCCGAGAGGATCACGAACGTAAACGCAACGCCGATAGAACCAACACTTGCGAGCCCACGGTTCACCAACCAATATCCCGCTGAACCCGTTAGAAGAAGCAGCACCGCCGTCAAAGTATTCATCTGCATCGAGAAGCGAAGGACGGCGCTGGAGGTTGAGAGCTTCTGCCCGAGGAACTGTTTATTCAACGAATGAAACCGACGCGCAAACGTAAGTTGTCTCGAAAAGATCCTGATTGTGCTTGCACCTTGAGTCGTCTCCGCAAAATGCGCGATCGAGGGTGAACGGCTCGCCGAAAGCAGCCGTCTTTCGACCCTGAGTTTATCGCGATTCAAACGGTAGACAATCATGTTGAAGATACCGATCAAAACCAAAATCGGAATGTAGTACGCGCTCGCGACAGAAATCAAAACGACCATGCAAATGAGATCCGAAATGATCGAGAAGAACTCAGCGAGCGGACCGCCAAACAATCGGAACACGTTTCCGTAGTCACTCGAGAACCGCGTCACCACGCGACCCACGGGATTCTGGTCGAAGAACTGGATCGGAAGTCGCGACGTTCGCAATGTCGTTTCGTCGTAGAGCTGACTGATCGCCTTCGCTGAAAGCCGCGAAAAGCCAATGCGGAACATCGCCGTGCAGGCGAATCCCGCGAGCGTCATCGTCGTCAAGATCCACAGAAAGTGGATGCTCGTGAGGCCCTGAAATAAGGATGGGACCGGTCGGCAGTTCGCCGGTGCCTGACAAAAAGAATCAACCCAGA
>SXSP01000323.1 GCA_005792225.1 Bdellovibrionales bacterium
GAAGAAGTTTTCCGTCCGCATCTTCGCGAAATCGAGGAGTCGACCGGAGAGAAGATTCTTCTGCGCGTGCCGGCGCGAGTGACGGTCACGAGAAAAGCTTTCCGTCTCCGCCGCGAAGATATCGAAGCGGAGATGAAGCAACAGTTGAAAGCGGTCTGCGCAGATTGCAAATTCGAGATCACGGATCTTCGCCTGCCACTCGTCGCACCCGCGGTGTCGGCGGCGAGTTCGTGGACTCTCCGCATGCGTCCCGAGATGCCGAAAGGCAGCTTTTCGATTCCCCTTGAAGTCCGAAATGAAGACGGAAGCAAACGCACATATTGGGTTTCGGGCGCGATTCTCGTCACTCGCGTCGTGCCCGTCGCGACGCGGACCCTTCAGTTCGGAGAGAAACTTCGGGCCGAAGATTATTTGATGGAAACAAAAGACGTCACCTTCGCGACGGATGCGGCGGCAACGATCCAAGACATCGAAGCTTCGGTCACGTCACGCCAAGTGGCCGCGGGCCAGATCATCTGGCGGGGTGGTCTCAAGAGAGAAATGGCCGTGAAGCACGGCGAGTCCGTGAAGGTGATGGCCGGTGGCGACACTTGGCAAATCGTCATCGACGGGATCGCCCAAGGGTCAGGCTACATCGGCGACACGGTTAAAGTTAAAATCCCCCGCACGCAAAAGCTCGTCTCCGGACTCCTCAAGGAGAAGGGCGTGGTCGAGGTTCAATGATGAGATTCTCAGTCGCATTCACCGTCATCATGATCGCGTTGGGTTCCACGGGCTGCGCGAGTCTCGGAAAAACTCTCAAGGCCTGGATGAATGGTCGCGAGGCTGAGCCTTCGCGCCCACGCGTTTCAACGCCGACCTTCTCGGAGCAAGAAAACCTCCGCTCCGCAAACGCCGACAGACAGTACAAGAGAATGAATCGGTCGCGGTTTGAGGAAGAGGCGGATCTCAAAGCGGATGCGGGATCTCTTTGGGTCATGGAAGGGCAGGGAGCTTACCTCTTCGCGCAAAATCAGATGCGCATGGTGGGTGATCTCTTGAATGTGCGAATCGAGGGACAACCAAAGTCGCAACTGCAGACGAAAGCGAAAGTCATCCAAAAGCTTCTTGATCGTCTCGAAAGCCCCAATCGGGGTTTGGCTTCGACCAAACCGGCGGGTGAGACGGGAAGTGGCGAAGCGGCGCCGGCCGATGGCGCGAACGCGGCGAAGCCCAACGCGGGACAGGCTGCGGGACAAGCGAACGCCAATGCGGCAGCTAAACCCGAAGATGCGCAGGCGGCGGCGAAGGCCGAAGCCCCTTTCGGCGTTCAAGTCGTACCAACAAGAATTGTTGAGCAATTGAAAGACGGGAGTTACCGCGTGCGAGGCATGCATCCTCTCATGATCGGCAAGCGCGAGTACAAAGTGATCGTCACGGGCATTGTTCGGAGCGAAGACTTCGATGATGCGGGTGTTGACTCAACGAAACTCCTGGATCCGCAGTTTGATATCGTGAGCTCAAGAAAAGGAGCGTCGCTGTGAGAAATTGGATCGTCGCTCTTCTCTTCGGCTCGCTTGCGATTCCCGCGCAAGCCGCGCGCATCAAAGATATCGCGAATGTCCGTGGCGTTCGTGACAACCAACTGATTGGTTACGGCATCGTGGTCGGTCTGAAAGGTACGGGCGACTCGAAGAGTGAATTCACGAACAAATCCGTGGCGCGCATGTTCGACAAACTCGGCGTGAAGCTCGAAGACAAAGAAGTCGCGAGCAAGAACGTGGCAGCGGTGATCATTACCGCAGCATTGCCAGCGTTCGCACGCGCCGGCAATAAGCTCGATATCACGGTCAGTTCGATCGGCGACGCCTCGAGCCTCGCCGGGGGAACTCTCTTGCAAGCACCGTTGAGAGCGGCGGATCAGGCGATCTATGCGGTTGCTCAGGGTGCTCTTCTCGTCGGCGGTGGAGCGGAATCGCACCCGACCGTAGGCCGGCTTCCGAATGGCGCGATCATCGAACGCGATGTTGCCGAAGATTTCACGTCCAGGAAAATGTTTCGACTGACTTTGCATAATCCAGATTTCACGACATCGGCGCGCCTCGCGAAAAAAATCAACCTCGACCTCTCCGGCAAGTACGCGACGGCGAAGGACGCGGGCACCGTGGACATCGTCGTTCCGTTCGCCTACGAAGGACGCGCGGTGGAGCTTCTCGCGAGTATCGAAGCTCTCGAAGTGACACCGGATGCGAGGGCACGCGTGATCGTAAACGAAAAAACGGGCACCGTTGTCATCGGAGAAAACGTCCGTATTTCAAGAGTCGCGATCAGCCACGGGGATCTCACCGTGAAGGTGGATTCGAAGGGCGGCACGGGCGGTGGCAAAAGTAAAGACCAGGGCGCCGACCGCGTCGCCGTCCTGGACACAGGTACAAGCGTAGGTGATCTCGTGAAAGCGATGAACGCGATCGGTGTCTCTCCGAAAGACCTGATCACGATACTACAGAACATAAAAGCGGCCGGCGCGCTTCAAGGCGAGCTGGAAATTTTATGAAAACTGTTTCGGAGCTGAACGAAAGAGCTTAGGATAAAGAGAGTGCGGTTGAACACATGGATGCGTTCAGCCTCGGGGGACGGTGAGTTGGAGCTCGATTAACCAAGGAAGGTTCAAGAGCAGTCCGTTTCGAGCAGGAAAAGGAAAAGTTAGCAAGAGGTCAACGCCAGGAAAGGCAAAGGCTTTAAGCTGATCTGATCGACCAAGCGCAGGATGCGCGACGGTGCTCTAACTCATCTCCCCTTTTTTTCTTCTCTCCTCCAAAGCCGACAAAAACAAGGATTGTTTATATGTCAGGCCTCTCGCGCATCGGTGGACTCAACAAAATCGATAGAGATGTCCCTTCCGACGGGCTCGAGAAGATGCACGGCGGAAAAGAGACGCCGCAACGAAACGCGAAGGTCGACGAAGTCGCGAAACTCTACGAGAAGCAATTCCTCCGCGAGATGACCAAGGCAATGCGCAGCACGGTTCAATTCGGAAACGATAAGCCGTCGATGGGCGAGAGCATCTACCGTGAACAACTCGATAACGAGTACGTCGAATCCTGGGGCGAGCAGGGTGGCATCGGGCTTTCGGATCTGATCTACCAACAGCTCATGGACCGCTATTTCGAAGGGCCCGGGCAGAAGCTCAAGGGAAGCGGCCCGATCACTCTCACGGACCGCGACGTCACACGCGTCAGCCGCGTTCCCACGCAGGCCGGAGCCGAAGGGCAGTTGCCTCTGCGCGTGGAGACGAAGCCCTCGGAAGACGGTTCTCCCGCAAAACTAACGGCACCTTGGAACGCGACGGTTTTATCGAAAGCCCATATCGACGGGAAAACCTCTATAACGCTAGGGCATTCCGGCGGTCTAAAATCAACCCTCATGTTCAAGGGCGTCGCCTCTTCGGAAGTCGAGTCTGGCAAGGTTCTTGAAAAGGGTAAAGTCATGGGGATCCTGAGTCCTGAAGTTCACTCGTTTTTCTGGAATCTTGCTCGACCCAGCGAAAACCCAGACGCCGGTCGAGTGCCGTAAAAGGTCGGCTGGGCTTGAAATTGCGGGCTCTCGATTTTGATGAGAGTTTCTATTGAAACCGCCGTGTCTCACTATGATACACTGTTATAACAGTGCCAGACGGAGGATCGAATGAAAGTATCGAATAAGCCTTCAGGACCGATGCAGAACGCGGAAGCCTTGAAGACAAAGACAGTCGGAGCCGAGTCGATCCTCGAGGCGAAGAAGGGAAAATCTCCCGCTGTCGAAAGCAGTGAGATGGCGAAGTCGGCGCGCGTGGATGTTTCCTCCCGCGCTCAAGACATCCGCAAGGCGAAAGAGCTCTCGACTCCCAACGCGGGCGTCGACGAAGCGAAAGTCGCCCGCCTTCAAGCACTGATCGATAAGGGCGAATACAAGGTGAACGCCGAAGCGATCGCCGAGCGTATGCTCGACGAACACGCCAAGATGCCCAACTGAGGCGAGCCTGATTCATAAGTTTTAGACGTGAGGATCCAAGGATGAATCCGAACCAACCCGCAAACGAAGCGATCGCGCAGAACGAAAGCGACATTCTCTATACGGATCTTCTCGAGTGTCTCGAGAATCTCGTGAAAGTCTACCGTTCGCTCCTCGATGTCGTTCGCCGCGAAAAAGACATCCTCGTCGCGAGCAAGCTCGACGAGCTCAACGAGAACAACAAGGCGAAGGATACACTCCTCATCCGCATCCGTTCGCTCGAAAATCAACGGTTGAAGTGCGCGACCGATCTCGCCAAGCACGTGGGTGCGGATATCGAGCAGCCTCGTTTGCTCGATATCGCGAATCATTGCGATCCTCGTTGGTCGGATCGTCTGCGCAACATGCACTCGGTTCTTGATCTTCTGATCAAGCGCGTGGCCGATGTAAACAAACAGAACGAAGAGCTCGTGCAAGCCGCATTGAGCAACATCACGGGGGCCATGGAAGCCATCCGCGATGGATTGAAGCCGAAGCCCGTATACGGGCGGCAAGGCGCCGCCGTCTCGTCGAGTGTCGACGGCGGCCAACTGGTTCGAAAAGAAGTTTGAGTTCGCAAGCGGAGGCTCACGGATGAGCGATCCGCGAAAAGGGCAGGAGGCCCGAAACAGATGTCGAAGATCAACGGGATGATGGATCTCGGCAAGCGCTCGATGATGAACAGTCAGACGGCGCTTTCGACGGTTGGCCACAACATCGCCAACCGCACGACCGAGGGGTACTCACGTCAGCGCGTCGAGATCCAGACGGCCGAGCCGATCGGGCACGGCAAACTTCGCATCGGCCAGGGCTCGAAAACCGCAGCCGTCACACGAGTCAACAATCCTTATTTGGAAAAGCAAATCGCCAAGGAACGCTCGACCCAAGGATACTTCGGCGGGATGACCGACGCGATGACTCGCGTCGAGCAAGTCTATAACGAGCAGATGAACAAGGGTCTCAACAATTACGTGGGCGAGTTCTTTAACTCGTTTCGCGAATTCGCGAACAACCCCGAAAGTCTCGCCACCCGCACTCAG
This sequence comes from Bdellovibrionales bacterium, assembly GCA_005792225.1. Classification (GTDB taxonomy): domain Bacteria; phylum Bdellovibrionota; class Bdellovibrionia; order Bdellovibrionales; family JAMPXM01; genus SXSP01. The sequence continues at coordinate 5,049 of SXSP01000323.1, forward strand.
GTCAAAGAGACGGCGGCGGCCCTGGTTCGCGACTTCCGCCGCGTGCACACGCAGTTGACGGAAGTCCAGCGAGACATCGATCAACAAATCGAGACTCACGTAAACCAAATCAATGATTTGACGGGCGAGATCGCAAAACTCAACGAGAAAATCCAGATCGTACAGAATTCGGGTGGCCCCGCAAACGACGAGCGCGATCGTCGTGATCTCCTCGTCAAACAGCTGGGCGAGAAAATCAATATCCGCTACGCGGAGGGTACCGACGGAGCCGTAACAATCACGGCAGGCAACTCCGCGCTCCTTGTCGCCGGCAACGAGTGGAAGCCAATGAGCGTTCACCCGACTCCTGAAAGCGACACGAAGGGTGAGGGGCACTTCGATATCTTTCTGAAGAACTCACCGCAAACCGCGGAAGTAAAAGTCACCGATCAACTCACGGGAGGTGCGCTCGGCGGACTTCTCGAAGTGCGTGACGTGACCATTCGTGAGTTGAAAGGCGACGTCGATCAAATGGCGTACACTCTCGGAACCACCGTCAACGAGTTGCATGGACGGGGCTACGATATGTACAGTCGGCCCGCCGGAAACTTCTTCTCGATGCCGCTTGAGACGAAAAACGCCGCGGCCCTCATTGATGTCGAAACGTCGGTTATGGAAGATCCGGGACGTATCGCCGGCGCGGCCCAAGAGCGTGCGCCGGGCGACAACCGCATCGC
>SXSP01000324.1 GCA_005792225.1 Bdellovibrionales bacterium
GATCTCGAGAACCTCGTGAACGAAGCGGCGCTAAATGCGGCTCGCACGGGCAAAAACAAGCTCACGCAAGAGGATTTCGAGCACGCCAAAGATAAAGTCATGATGGGTTCCGAGCGCCGCTCGATGGTGATTTCGGAAGAAGACAAGCGCATCACGGCTTATCACGAGGCGGGCCATACGCTCGTCGGCAAGATGCTCCCCGGAACAGACCCGATCCACAAGGTGACGATCATTCCCCGCGGCATGGCGCTCGGAATCACGCAGACGTTGCCGGAGAAAGACGCGCTCAACCTCTCTAAACACAAAGCAGAGAACATGATCGCCTTCCTCTTCGGCGGTCGGGCCGCTGAGGAACTCGTCTTTAAGGACATCACGACGGGCGCCGGTAACGACATCGAACGCGCGACCGATATCGCTCGCCGCATGGTTTGCGAGTGGGGAATGAGCGACGCCCTCGGGCCGTTGGCTTACGAAAAACGTGAAGGACCTGTTTTCTTGGGCATGAACAACGGATCGACGAAGGAATATTCGGAGGCGAAAGCCGAAGAGATCGATCGCGAAGTCTTCCGCCTCGTGACGGGTGGATACTCCCAAGCGAAGAAGATCCTGGCCGATAATCTCGACATCCTGAACCGTCTGGCGCAGGCGCTCCTCGATCACGAGACGATCGACGGAAACGAAGTCGAAATGCTCGTGCGCGGTGGTACCCTTGAGGATCTCCGTCGTGAGCGCGCGGCGAAAGAGCGCGACATGGCGAAAGAGCAAGCGCAAGGCCGCAGCACGGCGGATGAAGACTTCAAGAAGACCGGAAGCGATCCCGTCGGCGGCGCCGCCGGCCCGGTAACGGCTTAAGAAAAGCATTTCAACTTGGAATCTCAAGACGGACGGGCCCATGGCCCGTCCGTTCTTTTTTGGCGTGACTTTGAGGTCGACAACGGCCCTAAAGAAAAGCAAACTGACGCCAAAGGCGAGATCGAATGCTGACCAACATCCTCGATAATCTTCAGTTTATCTTCCAACAGCTGCGACCGCGAGACCTCATCGACATGCTGTTGGTTTGGGTCGTCGTCTATCGCGTTTTGATTCTCATCCGGCATACCGGAACCGTGCAGATGCTCTCGGGGCTCGGCATTCTCGCCATTGCCTACCTGATGAGCATTTGGTTTGAGCTCTTCACGTTCAACTGGATTCTCGAGAAGTTCTTCAACAACTTGTTCTTGATCGTCGTGATCCTCTTCCAGGGTGAAATTCGACGAGCGCTCGCGCACATCGGCTCCAATCCTTTCTTTACGGGTGCCTCGCACGTGCAAGAAACCCACATCGTCGAGGAAATCGCCAAGGGTGCCATTCAGCTGGCGCAAAAAGGAATGGGCGCCCTCATGGTCATCGAGAAGGAGATCAATCTCGAGTACTTCATCGAGCTCGGCACCGAAATCGATTCGGTGGTGAGCGCCGAGATCATGAACTCGATCTTCCTTCCCGCGGGTCCGCTGCACGACGGGGCGGTGATCGTTCGCGGCGGACGGATTTGGGCGGCGGGTTGCTTCCTCCCGCTCTCGAAAAACCCGGCTCTCGATAAAAATTTGGGAACCCGCCACCGGGCCGCGATCGGGCTCACCGAAGAGACCGACGCCTTCGTGATCGTGGTGAGCGAGGAGAATAACTCGGTCGGCATCGTGGAAGGTGGGCAGATGATCGCCGACGTCGACCACGCGACACTCCGCCGTGTCTTGTATGAATCTTACGGATTGAAGTATCGCCCGCAACCTTAACAGAGAAGCTGAAATGAAACGCTCGGGCACGAAAGAATGGAAAAACTGGATCTTCGAGAACGGGAGCTACAAGCTCGTCGCGCTCTTCGTCACGCTCATTCTGTGGGTGACCATCCTCGGTCGCCGCGATTTTCAGTTGAGTAAAGACATGGACCTGGAGTTCCTGCTTCCACAATCGATGGCGATTGCCGCCGATGGACTTGAGCGTAAGGTGACCGTGAAAGTTTCGGGGCCCCGCATGGCGCTGAAGAAGTTTTCTTCAAATCCCGGTTCAATCACGATCGATCTCGTACGCAGTCAGCCCGGGCCCGTGCGCGCGCTGATCACGCCCCGAAACGTCGAAGTCCCCTTTGGGGTCAAAGTCATCTCCATCAACCCGGATGTCGTGAATCTCTCATTGGTCGCGACGGGCGTCGATGATGGAGCGCCGGCTCGGGTGGAGCGCCAAACACCGCCTCCGGAAAACAAATAAAGTTGAATGGGAGAACCCATGTCGTCGCCAGCAAAAACCTCTGAACCCACCAAGCGCAAACGTCTCTTTGGGACCGATGGCATTCGGGGAACCGCCAACCAGTTTCCGATCACGCCCGATATCGTGATGAAGGTCGGCCAGGCGATGGGACATCTTTTAAAGCGCCAGCCGTCCCGGAACAAACACCCTAAAGTCGTCATCGGAAAGGACACGCGTCTTTCCGGTTATATGGTGGAACTTGCTCTCACATCGGGCCTCAACTCCATGGGAGTTCACGTGGAGCTCTTGGGTCCGATGCCGACGCCGGGGATCGGATTTCTCACGCGCAATATGCGAGCCGACGCAGGTATCGTGATATCCGCTTCGCACAACGCCTATATGGATAACGGGATCAAGATCTTTGGGCCCGACGGCTACAAAATCGCCGACCACATGGAGCGCGAAATCGAGACTCTGGTCTTTGAGACCGACATGAACTCCTTTCTCGCGGGTTCAACAGAGATCGGACGCTCCAAACGGATCGACGATGCGAGCGGGCGTTACATCGTTTACGCGAAAAACGCCTTCCCCCTCGAGTACACGCTCGAAGGCATGCGCATCGTGCTCGATTGCGCGAACGGGGCCGCCTACAAAGTCGCACCCCAAATCTTCAATGAGTTGGGTGCCGACACGATCGTTCTCGGCAATACGCCGAACGGTTTTAATATCAACGACAAGTCGGGAGCCCTCTATCCCGCGAAAGTGGCGGAGGCCGTGCAGCAATACCGGGCCGACGTCGGCATCAGCCTCGACGGAGACGCTGACCGCGTCGTGATGGTTGATGAAAAGGGCCACATCGTAAACGGCGATCATATTCTCGCCATCTGCGCTATGCATTTAAAAGCGCGTGGAGTTCTCGCCCAGGACACGGTCGTCGCAACACAAATGTCCAATTTCGGGCTCGACAAGCTCATGAAAGAAAGCGGCATCAACGTCACGCGCACGGAAGTCGGCGATAAATACGTCGTTGAAGAAATGCGTCGAAGCGGCGCTTGCCTCGGCGGCGAACAGTCGGGCCATATCATTGTCCTCGAGCACTCGACGACCGGAGACGGTTGCATCGCGGCCCTCAACGTTCTCGCCGTCATGAAGCGCACGGGACAAAAATTAAGTGAGCTCAACGAAAAAATGAGCGACGTGCCCCAGGTTCTGATCAACACCCGCGTTCGCCGTCGGGAGGAACTCGATAAAATTCCTGGCTACACGGAGCTCATCAAAGAAATCACGAACAGCCTGAAAGGCGAGGGACGAGTTTTCGTGCGCTTCTCCGGCACCGAACCACTCGTTCGCGTTCTCCTCGAGGGACCGGATCGTCAGGCGATTTCGAAGTACGCTGAGCAGAACGCCTCAC
>SXSP01000325.1 GCA_005792225.1 Bdellovibrionales bacterium
CTTTGATGGCCTTTAAGACGAACCGATTGTCGAGCGAGAACCCCTTATGGATGTTGTAGCTGAGGATGCGAATGCGGTTCTCTTGATTGTTATCTGATTTGTTATCTGGCTTGTTATCCATCGGTTCTCATATCCATCTCTTGAATATCGAGGCGAAGAGCCGGCCCAAGACAGCGGTGACCCCTCCGCGAACTTCATGCACTTCCTCGGCCTGAGCTAAATCTTTGTGAAACTGGCTTTCGAGCAAACTCAGCGTGGCGGTCGAGGTGAGCTCCAGATCGACTTCGAAATCGTAAAGCGCGCTCCGGCGATTCATATTCGACGTTCCGACGGTCGCCCAGTCGTCGATGATAACGCTTTTTGCGTGAAGAAAGCGCGGCAGATATTCAAAAATTCTCACACCTGCCTTAAGGAGAGGTGCGTAGTGAGACGCCGCGACCCAAGGCATGAAGAACACATCTGAGTCGCGCGGGACGAGGAGGCGAACATCAACGCCCCTTGAAGCCGACTTCGTCAGTGCTCGTACGAGGGGAGCCGAAGGTGCGAGATAAGCGTTCGTGAGCCAAATGCGCCTTTCCGCTTTGCGAAATCGCAAACGGAGATCGCGGGAGTTTTCACGGCGGAGCTTAAAGGTAAAATTCAAGCGCACGAGCGGCGAGATGGGCTTGATTTTTTTCGGGATGTCGAGGAGCGTTTCGCGCCATTGTCTTTTTCCATCCGCCGTATGGGATCTCATCCAGGCGTGATCAAAGGCGGTAATCAAATCTTGAATCGGCTCCCCGGAGACTTGCACTCCAGTGTCCCGCCAAGCGCTTTTTCCGACGATCGAGGCGCAGTGATCTGCCGAGACATTGAGGCTTCCGACAAACGCGACTTTTTCGTCAACGACGCAAACCTTACGATGGTTGCGCCGATTGAGTTTGGAGAGAAACTGACGCGAGCGTCGAAAGAGCGATCCTAACAACCGCGAGACGTAGACGGGATGGAAGATGCGAAGGGCGACTCCTGATCTTTCGAGTTCCGGATGACGCCTTTCGATCCAACGTGCGGCACCGATCCCGTCAACGAGCAACCGCACGCTGACCCCTCGGCGGGAGGCGCGGATCAATGCGCCTTCGATTCGCATTCCGAGTGGATCGTATTCGTAGATGTAGGTTTCCAAAAGAATGCTGGAGCGAGCCGACTCGATCGACTCGAGCAAATCGCGAAAGTAGCTATCGCCGTCGAAGTAGAGAATTTCTTTGTTCCAGGAGAGTGGCCTCACTTCATAACTATCACCAAGAATTCACGAGAACTCAAATTAAACAGGAAGACTAGGCGGGGCGGCCATTCTTTGCTGGAGGGAGACCAATTGAGAGGGAGGAAAAAATGCGAGCGACGTTTATGGAGGAGGCGATTTGCCAAAAAGAGGCGAAGCTGCTCTCGAGCGGAGCTCTCGCGGTTCAAACCGGAAAACACACGGGACGAGCTGCGAGTTCTCGATTTATCGTCAGGGACGAGGAAACCGAAAACACGGTCGATTGGGGAGAGGTCAACAAACCTTTCGATAGAGATCGTGCTCGGCAGTTTTTCCGAGAATTGCAGAGCCACATGGCCGAGAGTCGAGTCTTCGAAGTTCGCGGTTACGTCGGCGCGTTTCCCATCGAAGTTCTGACGACGAGTTCGTGGCACGCGGCCTTCGCCGACAACATGTTTCGCTCGGACTTTCTCCGCGATCTCGCGGATCAGGCGAGTCGAGCAGATAACGGCTTCGGAACCATCCGCATTTGGCATGATCCCCACACGAAGCCCAGTCAGTACGAAATCTCTTCCCCCGATGATGCGCTCATTCTCTTAGACCCGACCGAATTCACCATCGGGATCGTCGGTACCCAGTACGCCGGCGAAATCAAGAAGTCGGCATTCTCCATGGCCAATTATCTTTTTCCGATGTCAGATCTTCTCTCGATGCACGCTTCGGCGAACTGCCGAGAAGACGGGAGTCGCGCGAGCGTCATCTTCGGACTCTCAGGTACGGGAAAGACGACACTCTCGGCCCAAGCCGGCAGGTATCTGATCGGGGATGATGAGATTGTCTGGAGCGACACTGGCCTCTCGAATCTGGAAGGCGGATGTTACGCGAAACTCGTGAACCTCACGGAAGAGAGCGAGCCCGACATTTACCGGGCGGTGAACCGTTTCGGCAGCATTCTTGAAAACGTTGTTTTCGATGATCGGTCACGGATGCCTGATTTCTCAAACATTACGAAGACGGAAAATACCCGCGCCTCCTACAAACTCGATGCGCTCTCGCGGGTTTTCGAGCAACGTCGCGAAGCCGATCATCCCGAAACAGTGATCTTCCTCACCGCCGATGCGTTTGGTGCGCTTCCCGCCGTCGCTCGCCTCGATGAATGGCAAATGCGCTATCACTTCATGTCGGGCTTCACGGCAAAAGTCGCCGGAACCGAAATGGGTCTGAAAGAACCAAAGGCCGCCTTCAGTGCCTGTTTCGGAGCTCCGTTCATGCCGCTCAGCCCATCGGTCTACGCAAATCTCCTCGCAAAAAAGGTAGCGAGAGCCGGAGCTCGAGTTTGGTTGCTCAATACCGGATGGCGAGGTGGGTTTCAGAATGGGAAGAGGTTCCCCCTAGCGATCACGCGGAGACTCCTCGAAATGATTCAATCAGGTGAACTCGATCAAGCGAAATTCGAGCGGCATCCCGTGTTCGGTTTCGAAGTTCCGACGTCCGTCAGCGGGATCGACTCAGAAATTCTCGCGAGCCCTGAGGGGCCGCAAGTGGAAGACCTCGCACGGAGATTTGCGGCGAACCACGCGAAGTTTCGCGATGAGGACGCGCTTGAGATCATCGAACGCGGAGGACCCGCGCTTCATGAGGTGGCGACCGCGGGCGGACACGATCCGCTGCAGCCAACCCTTTGGAGCGAAGCGGGGCGGGTCCGCTTCTAGACCCGCGCCAGAGAGGTTCTACTCAGCTTGAGCATCTCCGCGAGGAGATGCCGTCTCGCTCTGAGGTGTCGCCGCCGGTGCTGGTTCGGCGGCGGCCTTCTGCGATTTCGCGGTCGCCTCGAACGCGTCGAGACGGCGCTTCACTTCGGGCGGAATTTGCGTTCCGCTCGAGCCCGAGTATCCGATCGTGACTGATTCTTTAAGTCGCGCGAAACAGGCTTGAGCCTGTTTTGAATGCGGAAGTGTACGAATGCACTGCTCATAGTACGTCTCGTGCAGAGTCCAGAAATTCATATCGCGAGTCGCTTCAGAAGCGACGCCCGCCCAGTAGAGGGTTTTCGCGGAGAGTTCGGGCGTTCTCTGAGGATTTGAGAGAATCTCATGTAAGAGACTCGACGCGCGGAAGTAAAGAATGTCCTGGGAGTGGTCGAGCGGGAACTCCTGAAGTTTCTGTGCCTGCGTGACCAGCTTCTCTGCCTTCGCGAGCATCTGCTCGTTGTTTGCGAGCTTCTGCGCAGGTTCCTTCGTCCAATCTTTCACCGACTTCTTCCATGCGCGCACGGAGCGCTTTGTTGCCTGTGGGAGAGTCGGATGCGCTTCGATTTTCGAGAGGAGGGCTTGGGTTTCCTTCGGATCGTGTTTCACGCGAACCACGATGGCGAGGGCCGAACGAGCGGCTTGCTCCCACGCGAACGGATCGGTCTTCGCCAGGTTTTTATCGGCGAGCACTCGCTCGTACGCTTCGAGTGCTGGTGTGAACTGGCGAGTGGCCGCAAAGAATTCCGCCTGCTCAAGCGAGGTGAGCTCATTGGTGTTGATGTTGAGCGCTAGGCGCGGGAAATCGGGTCCGTTGTTCGTCTGGGTGTGACACTGAATACAGTACGAGGTCGTATCCTTTAGGATCTGGCGTGC
>SXSP01000326.1 GCA_005792225.1 Bdellovibrionales bacterium
ATACGCGGGAAGAAAAATTGTTCAACGTGCGAAGTGGTCGTGGTTCGGCTACGGCGTGGTCGCGTACGTCGGCTTACGTTTGATGAAGCGTTTCGGGATTTTCAGCGATCGCGCGGATCAGGCTCTCCGCCTCATCGACCGCGTGGTCGGCCGTAAGTCGACAATCGAAGATCGCCCGACCGTTCATTGATTTCATCTTGGTTCATCACAAAGAAGCGCGGTCCCCCGCGGACCGCGCTATCGATTCATTCCAATTTTTCACTCCACGGGCCAACTGGCCAGCCGCCCGACGCTGAAAAAAACATCGACGAGTTCTGCGGTCCTCCACGAATAACAAAACAGAATTTGTCGCTTCATCCCTCAACTTACGGACGACGTCTCGAAATCAAACACGGCACCGCGCTTGCTTTATCTCTCCCGCATGTGGGGTTTATTCGAGATGATTTCTCCTTATCTTCCAACGTGGCGACGCGAGCCTCTCGCAAACGCTTCCGATCTCATGCGAGTTCAGGACGCGCTCAAAGAAGCGGCAGAAGTCATCTTTTTCGGTCAGCTCGAAAAATTAGATCGAGTTCGTGATCAGCTCGCCGATCTCCGACGAGAGACTTCCATGCGTGGATGGGAGCCGTTTTTCGAGGTCACCCTCGAACTTTCAATCCAGCACGCGGTCCAGAGAAGAGACTACTCTCATGCGCACCACTTTCTCTCTCTCATGAAAACCGATTTACTCATCCGAAAGTGGACGGCGCTGTTAAAGCTCTACACCGACTTAGACGCCCGAACAGACAGTCTGTCGGCCCTACGGTGGGTCAAGGAGAGTGCCGTGGCGGAGGGCGCATGGGAAATTGCGCGCGACTGCGATTATCATCAAGCTCTCGCGACACGCGATGCGGGCCTCATTGAGCGTCTCTACTTCGCTACGCCGTATTCAAAGTACCGCGAACGCCTCCTCGCGACGGCATCTTCATTTATGCGGGTGCTACCGTCAGAACATGCCTTTGATCTTGATGACACCGCCAAACGTCGACTCGATATTGCCAATGCGCGCGAGCTTGGGTCCCTGACGTCGCTGAAAGCGGGGCAATCTCTTCACCGCCTCCTCTGTGCGCTCACGACCGATCTGTACCGCCCGCTTTCCGCGAAAGAGATCTATGCGCGCATCTATCCTGATGAAGATGCCCCTCAAGAAACGATTCTTAGCCGCGTGACAAATGTCATTCATCGACTGCGCGCTTGGTTTGAGGAAAATCGCATCCCGATCTCGGTCGTCCTTCAAGATGGGCGAGTGAGACTCGTTTGGCGAGGACCTTACGCGTTCATTCTCCGAATCAAATCCGAATCTCGCCTCGAACGAAATTCTCTCCAAGAGTCCGCGCAACTGCGAGCCCTCGAGCGCCTCTGGCCTCAAGCACCCTTCACGTCTAAGGAAGCCGCGGGCCACCTCGGAATCTCGATCCGCACGGCAATTCAGGTTCTCGCTCGGGCTTGCGAAAATGGACGTCTCGTGCGAATGGGCCGCGGCCGCTCCACGCACTACAAATTCAATGTCCAAGAAATAAAAAAAGCCGCGTGACTTCTCACGCGGCTCTGATCGATTCCGTTTTAACCCAAGATCAGACGTTGTGCCCGATCGCGTTCTTGAGCGGTTTCTGGAGTGCGAAGATCGCTGCACCCGCCGCGACACCCATGACGGTGAGAAGCATGAAGAACGACTCACGCGACATGCTCGAGTAGAACATGCCGATGTAACCCGAAAGATAATTTCCGAAGAAGCTCGAAAGGAACCACATCCCCATCAGCATGCTCACGAGGCGGACTGGAGCCACTTTCGTCACGAGCGAAAGACCGATCGGTGAAAGGTAAAGCTCCCCCACCGTGAAGATGAAGACGCAAGCGACGAGCCAAAGGAAGCTAATCGTTTGACCTTCCACCAATCCTTGCGTGCCGACGATCAAGATGATGAACGAGAGGCCGAGAAGAACGCAGCCGATCGCCATTTTGGCGACACTGCTCGCCTCTTTTCCGCGCTTTGACTGCCATCCCCAGTAGATGTTCAGGAGCGGAACCATCAAGAAGATGAACATGGGATTGAGAGCCTGAAACCATGTCGAAGGCATCGTCCAGCCGAGGATCGTCCAGTTCACACTGTTATCGGCGAAGACCTGAAGTGTGTTGCCCTGCTGCTCGTAAACGCCCCAGAAGACGATATTGAGAACACAGAGAACGCAAAGGCCGATGATCGCGCGCCATTCTTTTGATGTGAGCGGCGCCTCTTCGACTTTCGTAGCCGAACGCTGAGCCAGTTGATCCGGCGCCAGATATTTTTGGCCCCAGAGATAGACGACGAGACCGATCACCATGCCGACGCCGGCCGCGCCGAAACCATAATGCCAGCCGTAAACCTGACCGAGAGTTCCGCAAACGAGCGGCGAGAGAAACGCACCTAAGTTGATCCCCATGTAGAAAATCGCGAACGCGCGATCGCGCCGCGGATCCCCCTCAGGATAGAGGCTTCCGACCTGAGTCGAAATATTTGGTTTAAAGCAGCCGTTTCCGAGAATGAGGAAGAAGAGAGCTAAGAGAAACAGGCTCTCGATTGCCATCAAGAAGTGGCCGATCGCCATCAGCACTCCGCCGATGACCACCGTCTTCCGCTGACCGAGCACGCGATCGGCGATGATGCCGCCGAAGAACGGAGTGAAATAAACAAGTCCTGTATAGAGACCGTAAATCTGCGATGCGAACGGTTGCGCCGCCAAGGGTCCGAAGACCGCCTCAAGCCCCGTCTTGAGCGCTCCGAAACCGAAAACGTAGGCTCCCGCCTGGTGCTGCACGATCAAATATTGAGTCATGTACAACACGA
>SXSP01000327.1 GCA_005792225.1 Bdellovibrionales bacterium
AGCCGAAGTCATATTCAATAAAGCCTATGACCCCGCCGCCCTCGCTGCGGGTGGCGCCGGCCTCCTTGGCGGCGTAATCGTCTTGGGCAAGGATGGTAAATTCACCGTCACACCACCCGAACGGGTCGTCTACAAACCGAAGACCGGCGACGTGGTCATCAAGACGAAAAGCGGGGAAGTCTTTATTCAAAAGTACAACCCGTACGTGAAGTGACTCACCCCGACAGTTCGCACCAGCGTACGCAATATCAGCGCGCGAAATAAATTTCCCCTAAACCTATTTGATTCTCCGACGGTCTTGTTCTCTACTTGACCCACTTAAAAACAATAATTGCTTTCAGGAGATAGCATGAGAACAAAATGCGCATTGTTCATTGCGGCTGCGTTTCTCGCGGCGTGTTCGAAGAGTGATGGTCCTCAAGAGCCAAAAAATTCGGTGAACTCGAAAATTACCGGAAATGGCGCTCGCGCTCTGAATGGTCAGACGGCTGTTTTCGAAGCGAGCCGCGGTCTCTCGGGGAACAACTTCGCGGCGAACGCTCTCGCGTTCGGCGCATTGAGCGCTCAGTCCGCGGATGGAGTCGAGGGAAAAGCCGGTGTTCAGCGCAAGACCGAAAGACTTCTCAGCGTCGCGCGATCGGGCCAATGCACGACGCAGGTGACGGGTGGAACATCGAGCGACCGTTCGGGCGATCGCTCGCGTCGCCGTTCGGGATCGGCGTCAGATCAGTTCCAACCGGTCAGCGTTCGTATCGCGGGTGGAAGCTGCCCCGTTGATATCCAGTACTCGGTCAAGATGACGGGAATCAACGGCGCGAATCCGTGCACGGAAACAAGCGGCGCGATGAATTGCAATTTCGTCGCTGAAATCGCGATGACTTTCACGGTGTCGAACCGGAGCTTCGCCGAAGAACTGGGTGTTCAGAGCGGTTCCATGAAACTGAATTTTGAAGTCGCGCAGAGTCTTCCGAACGCGCAGAATCCGGGCCCGTCTGAAATATCGATGGCGATGAAAGGGAAGGGAGCAATTCAATCCACGGTCCTCGCGATCGATGAGAAGACTCACACGATCAAAGGTTCGCAGGTTGCAGACATTCTCATCAAAATGCCGACACAACAGGGCGGCAATGTTCAGATGAACGGAGCGATTTCTGAAGAAATTGTTTACTCGCAACCGGAATCCGGCCTGAGCCAAAGCCTCTCTGCTTCGGTCACCATGAATGGCGAGAGTGCATCCGAAAACTACGTCGTCGACGGCGAGCGAGTCACCGCGCAAGCCTACACTCTGGAGCGCGAGAAGTTCTCGAATTCGATGATGGGATTCGGAACCGGAACTGATAGTGGGAACACCGGCGGCGGCGGTTCTTCGGGCGGCGGCCCGACCTATCCGTCCCCGTCACCCTATCCCTACCCGACTCCGGAGCCACAACCCAGTCCGGGCCCCTATCCTCCGATTCCTACCCCTGCCCCTGATCGCACGTGGGCTTGCACGACGACGACTCTTGATACGAACTACATTCATATCGGTTACGGCTCGCAAGAATTCATCGCGAAGTCGCAAGCGCGTCAGTCATGTCAGTCTCGCAGCAGCTCTTGCAGCGTGAGTTACAAGTGCGGCAAACAAGAAGCCAACGCGAACGCGTGGTATTGCGAGGCAAGCCATATGGGCTCGGGTCGCGTCTTCGGCGGCGCGGGAGCTTCGGCAATCGAAGCGGGCTTCCACGCCCGTCGTACTTGCGAAATCTCAATGTCGTCGGCTTGCTCGACCGTTTACGATTCGAAGTGCGTTCGTCAGTGAGTTTCGAAAAGGGCGCACATTGGGCGCCCTTTACTTCAGCTGGTTGATCGCGTTGAAGGCCGCGACCTTGTAGGCCTCGGCGAGAGTCGGATAGTTGAAGACGTTTTCAACGAAGAAGTCCACTGTCGCCCCGAACGACATCGCCACTTGCCCGATGTGAACAAGTTCGGTCGCGCTCGTTCCGATCACGTGCACCCCGACGATCCGTCTCGTTTTCGCGTGCACAATCAGCTTCAAAAACCCGTAGTCATCTTGGATCATCTTCCCGCGCGCGATCTCGCTGTATTGGGCCTTACCCACGACGTACTTGATCTTTCGCTTCGCGAGTTGGCTTTCCATGAAACCCACCGAAGAGATTTCGGGAATCGTGTAGATCCCGTACGGGAACGTGTCGGGAAATTCCGCAGGCGTTCCCTGAATGGCGTGAAGGGCCGCGAGCCTTCCTTGTTCCGACGATGATGCCGCAAGGGCCGGAGCACCGATGATGTCGCCGACGGCATAGATGTGCGGGACAGGGGTTTGGTAGTTTCTATTGACCGCGAGCGAGCCCCGGTCATCGACTTTAAGTCCCACGGCAGCGAGGTTGAGATCTTCGTAATTGCCGGAGCGACCCAAGCAATAAAGCACCGCCTCGAACGACCGCTCTTGACTCATCTCTCCCGAGACGAGGGTCACTGAGGCCGCCGGTCGACCGCCAAAGTCGACGCGTTTAAGATCTTTAAACGTCGTGCTCGTATAAACAGAAATACCTGACTGATCAAATTGCTTCATCAAAGCCGCGACGATTTCCTGATCGATCGAGGGAAGTATCCCGGGCCGGCTTTCGACCAGAGTCACGGCGACTCCCGTTCGCGCGAAGATACTCGCGTATTCGCATCCGATGACGCCCGCGCCGAGGACGAGGAGCGAGCGGGGCTGCCGTTCGATCGCGAGCAACATGTCGCTGTCGAGAATCACCTCGCCGTCGAACGGAATTTCCGCTGGTCTCCT
>SXSP01000004.1 GCA_005792225.1 Bdellovibrionales bacterium
ACGGTCGCTTTCGTCGGCGTCATGATGGCGATGAATGCTTCCATGTTCGTGCGTGATGCGAGCCGAAAGCAGCAGCTCGCGACCATGCTTCTCGTTCCGGTTCCCGCGAGTTTGGGTTTCACCGCTTCGGTCGCGCTCGGTGATCATCCTCAACTGCGAGTCGCTGGGCTGATGGCCGTCATCTTCTTTGCCGTCATCGTGCGACGTTGGGGCATGCGCTGGTTCGGCCTAGGCACCGTGCTCTTCATGGCTTATTTTCTTCCGTTGTTCTTTCCGATTCATGTCGACGCGATTCCCTTTGGAGTCCTCGCGATCTTGATCGCCGTCGGAATCGTGGCGATCATCCGGTTTCTCATTCTCGCCGATCATCCGCGCCGAATGCTCGAGTCTTTCCTGCGCACGTATGCACTTCGCAAACGTGAAATTCTCGATGCGATCGAGAGCCGCGTGAAGAGCGGTGGCAACAACTTCGATGAGGCCGAAAGTATTCTCACGGAACTGAGCGAGCTGAGCCTGATGATCGAAGACTTCTTAAGTTCCACGCACTCGACGACTTTGAGGTCGGAAGGGGAGTCGTTAAAGCTGCGGATTTTCGAGCAAGAGCTTTCGCTTCGCCAACTTCTGGATCAAGTTCGCGATGCACAACTCGAAGCGCGAGCGAGCGAAAGTTGGCGCAATGAGATGTTGGCGGAGATCTCCAAGTTACGCGTGAGCGCTAGGCCCTCCGTTGCGGATGTCGAAAAAATTATTGAGGAACTCGAGAGAGAACCGGCGCTCGCGGCGCCCGTCGTCTCTAATGGTTTGCACATCACGACGAAGCAAGCGATTCAGGCGACTCTCGCCACCGCTCTCGCATCGGCCGCAGGTTGGCTCATTTCTCCGCAGCGCTGGTACTGGGCATCACTCGCGTGCTTTTTTGTTTTTATCGGGGCCTCGAGGGGCGATGCGCTCATGCGCGCGACCTACCGAATCGTCGGAACCGCGGCGGGCCTCGTCCTCGGATTTTTCTTTGCGCATTTCGTGGCGGGCCATCGCGGGCTTGAGTGGACCTTGATCGTTGTCTGTATCTTCTGCGGAATTTTCGGTGCAAGACTTGCCTTCGGATTTTGGACGGCCGCCCTCTTCACCGCGATGATCGCGGTTCTCTTTGATGTTCTCGGACAACTTACGAACGGGATTCTGCTCCTGCGTTTGGAAGAAACCATCGCCGGGGCCATCATCGGGGCAGTGATTGGGTCTTTTGTTTTTCCGACATCAACCCGGGCGATCATTCGCGCAGCGCTGGTGAAACTTCTTCGTACGATGGACGGGGTGCTGGCGGAACTGCCACTCCGTGGAAATGACCCCGTCGCCCGAAGAAAACTCGTGCGACGAATCCGTGCGACCGATCGCGAACTCCAAAACTTGCGGATGGCGGCTTCACCGGTGCTCGGCAAAATCTCGGTCATGAAACGCGGTGATCTCCCGTCCGTCATTCACGAATCCGCGATGCTCAGTCATTACGTGATGAGACTTGCGACAACTCGCGATGTATCGGATGAGTTCCGCGAGAGAGTGAGTGCCCAATGTACGGCGGTGCGCGAAGCCGTGCATGCGGTCGCCGATCGTATTGAGGGAAACAAAAAGGATCTGGGCACGACTTCCGTTCAGTTTTCGTCAAGCGCCGATGATGATCTTCTCTCGCGCATTGAGCAAATCCTCAATTCCCTTCAAACACGTTCACTTTAATATGGAATTGGCGAGCCTTTAGACTAGGACCGTTTCCTACCAGTCTCAAAGCGAGACTAGACCCTGATTTGCTCGTTAACCCCGCCGTTTCAGGCGATAATAAAGGTATGGGAAAACGTGGCTTTTCACTCATTGAAGTTCTAGTTGGAATTGTCCTCTTCGGGATCATCGCGGCAGGCTTCGCCTCGCTGATGGCGCGAACCTCGAACGACATGAAGCGCGTCGACGCGAAACAAAACTACGTCTCGCTCGCCAACGAAATCAAAACTCAACTCGAAGTCGCCGACCGCTGCCGCACGGTTCTTCAAGGCCAAGCCATCACGACAGCGGCCAAGAACCCGGTGAGCATCAATCTCGGTAACGGCACGACGCTTACGAACAACCTGCCGCTTCAGAAATACAAAATCTATTTACAAGAACTGTACTTCGATCAGCGGCTGGCTGGCGGAACCGCGACGAGCGGGAATCCGCAAGGGATCGCATCGCTCTACATGAAGGGTGCCACCTACGACGGAGCGAAAGTTCCGGGAACTCCTGAATACAGCGGAGCACAGTTTGCGCCAACTCTCGTGACGTCCATCGCGTTCGAGTACGATGCTTCGGGACGAGTGACGAATTGTAAGTCAGCGACGGGTCCCGCGGAGATCTGTGCTTCTTTAAATGGGACCTTCGATACGTCGACACAGAAGTGCACGTTGCCGACGCCAGCGCCTGCTACCGTAGATGCCCAAACGACGTGCGCGAGCCTCGGTGGAACTTGGAATGGTTCTGCATGTGCGTTTGCGTCCACGGGTGGACAGCCTGATATCGCAATGACGTGCTCGCAGCTTGGCGGAATCTGGAACGGAAGCACATGTGGGTTTGCTGGTACTGGTGGTGGGCCCGGTAACAACGGCGGCGACGGAACTAGTGGTGGAAGTTGTAACAAATCATCTTTTGCGACTCATTACACTTGCACTCATGAGGGCCTGATTGGTTCGGGCCTTGTACCCGGCGGAACTGTGCAAAGCGGCGGCGAACTTTGGACCTACGGAACAAACACGATTACCGGCGGAAATGGTTGTTGCGTGTACAAATGCGTTTCGAGTGTCTGGCTCGTTCAAAGATGTCATCAAGACCCGCAGCTTCCTCCTAACTTTGGCTCAATCAAAAATCCGGCGGAAGCTGGTCGCTATGCCCAGCTTCGCTGTGTGAATCCGGAAGTCAGTCGCGGCGGCTGACGCCTCCTAAAAACATAAGTACCAAAAACGACGGCCGTCTTCGCGAACGAAGATGGACGTTTTGATTTTCAAAGACCTGAACGAATCACCCAGACCGGGAAACAATTCTCGGCACGCGCGGGCGAGCGTAATTTTTTCTCTCACCTAACTCATCGAAATCTCGCGGTGAGTTTGAAGACTGTACAGGAAATTGACGGCACATCCCTTGTATTCCCGGTTAGCCAAACATCGGGAATGGAAGCACCCGCCCCACATTTTTGCTTCCGATAAAAGGAGTACTGTTCAATGACTCAATCATCTCTCCGCAAAGCTTTGTCTTCGACTGGCCTTGTTGCTTTCGCACTCATCGGCGCAGTTGCATGCAGCAAAGGTGGCGGTTCTTCGCCCTCGCCGTCGGCTTCGCCTCAGGAAGCTCCGGCTGGAACTTTCGGCGGAAAAGTTGCCGAAGGTCCGTTGTCTGAAAAGACAATCACTCTTGAGTACGGTTCTGTTAACGCTTTGAGCCCGAACGGCGGCATCGGCGTTGCTCCGGCTCGCGTTTACCGCATCGGTGATGCGGGTAATCAGTTCAGCACTCGTGCTGAACTCTCAAAACAAGAGCACAGCCACCAGGAGTCAGTAAAAGGTTTCGTTTATTCGCTCACTGACAAGTGCGGCGATGCTCAATGCAGCACTGTTGACGTTGTCGTATCACGTACTTCGGCTCCTTCTGCAGAAGCACCTGCTTCTGCGGTAGCTCAAGCTGAAGAAGATAAGACAGTTCACTACGCTGTTCGTTTCACGACTGATCTCGGTGAAAAAGGCGAGCGCACGTATGTACAATCGTGCAGCGCTCCCGTTGACAACGAAGATCTCGAGCAAGGCTCGATCGCGTTGAATGCGAAGTGCGCAGCTCCCCAATCTCCCGATAAGAAGTAATTAAAAAAGGGCGC
Source organism: Bdellovibrionales bacterium (assembly GCA_005792225.1). Lineage (GTDB taxonomy): Bacteria > Bdellovibrionota > Bdellovibrionia > Bdellovibrionales > JAMPXM01 > SXSP01. The sequence goes on from SXSP01000004.1 coordinate 3,881, forward strand.
GCCGGCTGACGCAAGTTTGTCTGTGCGCTTTTTTTCTTGTCAGATTCTCGTTCCTCAAGTCTCCTCAAAGACATGAAACTGATCCCCATTCGGCTCGACGAGCCCGATCACCAAGACTACATCGTTCAATCCGTCTGCGTCGGTACTAAGTCCCTCTATAAACATGTTGGTTTTCGACCGCCGTGGATTGGATACCTCTGCCTTTTGGAAGATACGATCGTCGGAACATGCGCCTTTAAGTCGGCCCCCCGTGAGGGGCGAGTTGAAATCGCTTACTTCACCTTCCCGCAAAATGAGGGAAGAGGCTATGCGACACAAATGGCCGCGGAGCTGGTGAAGATCGCAAAGGCGGAAGACTCCGACGTTCTCGTCTTCGCGCAAACCGAACCGCAAAAGAATGCCTCAAACGCTCTGCTCGAAAAGATCGGCTTTAAGTTCGCCGGTGAAGTCATGCACCCCGACGACGGGCGCGTTTGGGAGTGGCATTTCGAAGACTAAAGCGGCTCCGCTTTCACGTAGAGTTCGTTCGGGGCTTGCGAGAAGTATTTGAATAGGGCGGGGCAGAGCCACCCTTTTCGGTGATCTTCTGTCTCATACCACGTGCCGCTGTATTCCTGTTCCGGATTCGCGGAGAAGATCAGTCGAAATCCCTCG
>SXSP01000005.1 GCA_005792225.1 Bdellovibrionales bacterium
CTGCCAAACGAAGCCTCTTTGATGACAAGGTGAAACGGAATCTCTCGGGGACAACAAAGAGCCGTGGCGAGACCGTTCGTTCGCCGAATATGCCCTCATTTTCCGCAAGCCTCCGTCACATTACATCTTTGTAGGCCTCGCAGTCCAGGAGCCGAATCTTAAAATTCGGGTTGGTCACTTGGTCGAAGCTGTAACGAGCCTGCCCCATCCAACCTTGATCCGCTCTCACGAGAAAGGACTCTCCGCTGAAGGCATCGCGCATCTCGACCCTTCCCGGAAACCGGCCTTTGACCGACTCCGCGGGAAATCGGTAGACCGCACCATCGAGGACGAGGATTCGTGCCTGCGGAAAGTAAACAACGCCCGCACCGTCACAGCGAACGCGCGCCCCTTGGATTGCGGCTTCGACCGCGGCGGGATTGATCTCGGAGTTCGCACCCGCGACGATGAGCGCGCAGGTTCCGACGAAGAAGAGCGTCTTACCCCAAAGTGCCTTGTACAGATCTTTGATCACGACGACCCTCGCGTTCCATCTCAAGTCCCGCATCACAAACGTGCGCGTCGAGAACTGTCGTAAGTCGCCACGAATTCCCGTGTCACTTCAGTTTCAGATTGTTTAGAAGATTAAACGAACAAACGGGTTTTGTTGATCGTATGGGTGTTGTTGAGCCCTCCCCGTGCCCGTTTTATAAGCAAGCCGCTCGACCGTCGTCGAGGCTTCGACCGTCCTAAATTGAGGCTAAACTCCGGTACCTGCCTGCATCCGCGACGTAGGTCTCGCCGTAAACCGCGAGAGTTTTCGCTGAATCCCATCTTTGAACGGTCGCTCGCGAGCACGCCGCTCGAGAATTCGGCAGTTCTTTCCGAAGAGTAAGTAGATGAAGACCTTCGGAAATTACCGAAAATTAAGCCTGCTTTTTTGCGCGAGCGTGCTCGGGCTCTCTGCCTGCTCAAACTCGACACCTTCGCTCGTTCAGCAGACAGCACCTCCGCAAGTCGCCTCGAAGGGAATCACGATCAAACATCTCGATGCCGCCGCGAACGTGACCGGAACTTGCGATGACATCGGCAAAATGGACCGCGGATTCGAAATTCAAATCGCCGGCACTTGGAAACCCGCGCCCCAAGTGGAGTGCGTAAATGGAGCTTTCTCCATCCGCGTCGAGCGGCTGGGCCGCGAACTTCAATTTAACGAATTCGTTCGCGCGACGAAGAGCGTTCGCGTTCGTCGATCCGCAATCACCGGGAAAGCAACGGAGGTGGATGTCGCCGTCACTTACGCTCCGAATCTCGTGCCCGGCGGGCTCGCCGATGGCGGTGGAATCGGAACGGGGCCTGGCTACATCCTGCGCGGAAGTTTTAGTGGTCCCCAAAAAGAAAAGGTTCTGACGAGTTCAAAATTCCGAGCGGTCCTCAGTCGCGATCAGCTCTGAAGTTGGCTCAAGAGAAAGAGAGATGAAGTTGGTAAGATGGATCGTCCTTTTCATTCTGATTGGCCTGCCGGCTTTGGCTCACGCCCAAGCTGGACCGGGTACATTCAGTTATGAGGGACGGCTCTACACTTCAACCGGGGCGACGTCCGATGCGACCGTTGCGTTTAAAGTTCAGATCTTCCTCGAAAGTAGCTCCACTTGCGTCCTCTACGAGGAAACTTTTGCTCCCGTGAATTTGCAAGATACCGAGGGCCTCTTTTCACTCAAACTCGGATCCGGAACCAAGAACCCTGATTACCACTTGAATCTTCGCGATGCCATGAGGAACACGGCATCCTCCGTCACGCTCACGAGTGGATGTTCGTACACCGCCGCGCTCGGCGAAGGTCGTCGCGCGAAAATCTCGGTAAATGACGGGACCGGCACTACAGAGTTCACTGAGTATCTCTCCATCGGCTCATCACCCTACTCGATGATTGCCGACACTCTCGAGGGAAAACCCTCTTCAGATTTTCTCTGGAAGGATACCTCTAAGAACATCACCCAAACCAATTTAGAGAACCTCCTCGCGAGCTCCGGTTACACGAATTTAAAAGCGGTCGCCGACGGAAATTTCCTCTCGAAGTCCGCGGCAGGTGGAGCCGCGATCCCCGCGGTCACAATCGCTCCATCGGGCGCCGCTGCCGGCTCAATGTGGTTTGATACGAGCACCGGAAAACTCATGTACCACAACGGAAGCGCGGCTCAAGAAGTCGGAACCGGTGCGACTTCTCTCACCGCGGGGACGGGACTTGCGATCGCCGCGGGCACGATCTCAGTCGCTGCCGGTGGAATCTCGGCCACGGAAATTGCGAACGGAACGATCACGGGTGCAAAGCTTGCTTCCAACATCGCGATCACAACGTCGGGAAATATCTCTGCCGCCGCGGTGACCGCGACGAACGGCACGATCGGATCGCTGGGTACCACGGGGCTTTCGACGAAGCAGATGGATCTTTACGATCCGGCGGCGATGGCGACGAAGAAAATCTCAGTTCGCGCGCCGACGCTCGCGAATGATTACACCTTTACGTTCCCGACAACGGCCGGCACAAACGGTCAAGTTTTGTCGACCAATGGTGCTGGGGTTACTTCTTGGACGAGCCCTGTCACCACTCAGTGGTCTGACGGGGCTTCGAGCGCCATCTCCTATAGCGCAGGCTCCGTCGGTGTCGGTACCAACGCCCCGACGACGAAGCTCGACGTGCGCGGCGCGGTTCGCGTGGGAACTGAAAGCGCGACCTGCGCTGCGGGTTTAGCGGGCGCTATTCGTTACAACAGCGGCAACGTCGAATATTGTAATGGAACGAGCTGGACGGCGTTTGCGGCCAGTGGCGCCGGCATCACTTCTCTCGGTGGATTGACCGCAAATACGCAAACGCTCGGCATCGGTACAACGGGAGTGATCCCAAATTGGTCGACGTCGGGAGGCAATACCCACGTTCTCAATATTCCGATGGCGGCAACCGCTTCGGTCACGGCAGGACTCATTTCTAAGACCGAGTACGATGCCTTCAACGCGAAACTCTCCCCTACTCTTACGTCGGCGAATCTCTGGGTCGGTAACGCCACGAACGTCGCGACAGCCGTCGCCCCCTCCGGCGATATCGGGCTCGCGAATACGGGTGCTTTCACCGTCAAGGGAATTCAAGGCCAAGCCGTTTCAACAACGGCGCCCTCTTCCGACGGCCAAGTTCTTCGCTGGAACTCAACGACGAAGTGGACGCCAGGCTTCTTGAGCATGGCCGACATCCGTTCAAACGTGACACCGACGAATACTATTCTTCCGTCGGCAGCCTGCACCGCGGATAAAACTCTCAATTGGTCGTCACTCACCGACACGTTCACTTGCCAATCGATCGCGATCGCGTCGTCACAAGTGACCTTCGCGAGCGTCGCGCCTGGCCTCGTCTTCGCGGGACCCGCGTCAGGCCCGAACGCGGCTCCGACATTCCGGGCGCTCGCGGCGACGGATCTTCCGTCTGGAGTCGCGACCCAATGGTCAAACGGCTCTAGTAGTTCTATTTACTACTCGACAGGGTTCGTCGGAGTCGGAACCAACGCGCCGAAGGCAACCCTCGACGTCTACGGGGTTGGCGCTTCGAGTGCGATTCTTCTTCCAAGAGACGGGACAACAACTCGGCCGACCGGTGTGAACGGAATGATCCGTTACAACACGACTCTCAACAAACTGGAAGTTTACGAAGGAGACGCTTGGACCTCGTATGCCTCATCAGCTGCAGCCGCCGCAAACGGTGCTTCAGGTGCGGTGCAGTTCTCGGGTGGCTCAGGTGTGTTCTCGTCGGATGCAACAAACTACTTGTGGGATAATACGAATAAACGCCTCGGTATCGGAACGACGACTCCCACGGCTCGTTTGACCGTTGAAGAAAGCGGGAACTCGGGTAGTAGCGGCGTCATTTTTCTCCGGAACTCTACGACCGGTGGAAACGCACGGTCCACTTACTCAGCCGGCAACGATCAGGCTGGAATTCACGTCACGACCGGATTGACGTCTTCGACGTTCAACGACTCGGTTTTCTGGCCAGATGTTCCGAGCGGGTCTGGATTCTTGCGCTCCAACGCCGCTGGCGGCTTGAGCATTTCAACGATTAACAACACCACGGGAGCCGCTATCCGCTTCAGCACAACAGATGCTGTTGGCATCACGGAACGCATGCGAATCACGAGATCTGGCTTTGTCGGAGTTGGTACAAACGATCCGAAGGCCGTTCTCGACATCTACGGATTGTCTGCGAACAGCGCGATTCTTCTCCCGCGTGATGCGACAACCGCACGCCCGAGCGGCGTAAACGGGATGATCCGGTATAACACTTCGGTGAACACCGTCGAAGTTTATGCGAATGGTTCATGGGCAAGCCTCTCCACGGGAGCGGGAACGCCGGCGGGCTCCAGCGGCCAAATCCAGTTCAATAACTCGGGTGCGTTCGGTGCGAGCGCGAACCTCCACTACGACTCAACGAACAACGCTCTCATCCTGGGATCGACGCCCGGCTATACAGCTACAAACGGCTTCATCATCAACAATCCTTCTTCTGCGACTTCGGTGTTCCAACTCCACAATAACCAGGGAAATCTCGTAAACGACGGTCTCCTGATTGCGCTCACCACGAAGGACGTCTTCTTCGAAA